>CAJXVJ010000142.1 GCA_913061105.1 uncultured Alcanivoracaceae bacterium
CGGCATACGAGATTTCTGCCTGTCTCGTGGGCTCAGAGATGTGTATAAGAGACAGCTGTTATGCTTATAGCATATGCCACAAACCCATGACAGATTTGATTTTTTATCAATTTAATTTGACTAATATATTAGTAAATCAAATTTTGTAAACACTGAAGTGGTGTATTACTATTGACTTTAGACTTGTAAAAAAGGCTTTAATTCGAATGTTAAATTCTATTAGAGATTTTATTAATTTTTTGAGGAAATATAAATGACAGCAACTAATATCGAAATCACAGTTGACTTTGATGGTATCGTAAATAATATAAAACCTTCAGGTGGTGTATATTATGGGTGTGATAACTATGTAACCTATAGTGGGAAACCTGTAAATGGTACAACTATCACATTATCAAAAGGATACGAATATACTTTTACTTTAGCTGCAGCAAATGGTGATAGCTGCACGGCGACTAATCTTGAAAACTTTCAAAGTCAAGACAATGATTTAACATTTGAAAGTGACTCGAATCCCTTACAATTAAAATGTATGGCTACTAAAAAAGATTCTGCAGGTGTTGATGTCACTCTGACTGCAGAATTCAATAATCAAGCGAATGTTGGATGTACCGCACAATGGGATCCAAGAATTGTGGTAACAACAAAGCCACCACCACCTTGATTTATTACTACAAAAACTGCTGAATCTATTTTCATTTCAGTTTTTTTACATAAAAGTTAATTATCAGTAGATAATTTTTTAAATTGATTGTTTTCTTTACTAAATTTAATTAATGGTGTGCTGATAATTTCTTCCATTGGATAATTTTTATCTAGTGCGATTTTTAGGTGCTTGATTACCTCATCGATCATTTCTAATTGATCATAAGCAAGCGCAACAATAAAGTTTTCAGAACCTGTGTTAAGTGTTCCAATTTGTTTAGCATATAAAATCGCTTCCTGTTTATTATTTAAATTCGCCAAGTAATAAGCAAGGTCAGATTTAACAGTTGCATTATTGGGATTCGTTTTCAATAAATTTCGGGCTCTTATTGCTGCATTATTATAGCTTTCTATACTTCTACTATCATTTGTAAGTTTATAAGCATCTGCAAGATTACCCCAGTTTATATATTCAGAATCTTTTAATTCGATTGCTTTTTTAAAAGGAACCAATGATTCTTTATACTTTTTAATTGAAAACAACATAGTGCCTAAATTTGTATAAGAAACGTCTGATGGACGTATATCAAGTGATTTTCTAGAATATATAATGGCATATTCAATATCATTCATTGAATAATAGGCAGCAGCCATCAAGCTATATCCATAATGGTTATTTGGACTCATCTCTGTCATTTTTTTAAATTGGTTTAATGATTCCTGATATTTGCCATTTTGAAAATTAAAAATCCCATATTCTGATACGACATTCCAATTATTTGGTGCTTGTGAAATTGCTGATTGATAGAATGAATTTGCCTTTTCTATATTACCCATTTTACTTAAAGCATTGGCCAGCCCAATTTTTGATTTGATGTGTTTTGGGTTCTGATTTGCGCTTGATTGGTATAATTCAACTGCTCTTTGGTATTCTCCTTTCTGCATAGCCACTATTGCAGATAAGTAATTTATTTCTTTGTTATTTGGATTTATTGTTTTTAATTGGTTAATTGTCGTTGTCATTTTATTTAACCAGGAAATATCATTCGTTTGTAAAAATCTAAGCAAATAAACTTCAAACAGACTTTCATATGCATCTTCATAACTCGAGTCAATTGTTTTTGCATTTTGTAATGACTCTAATGCCTTCTCTATATTCCCTTTTTGGTCATATCGGTATAGATATCCCATACTCTGCACGTATTCTTTATAGGCTCCATCTAATTTTGGTCTATTTGTTTGAAATTTATTGCTTAAATCATCTGGTATAGTCCAGTTAAGAAGAGTCAAAGCCTGTGATCTAATTTTACTGTGGCCTTGAAATAAATTATCCGCATCGATACTAACTTCTGTTGTTTTTAATTGTTGTTCAGTGCCAGCATTTATTAAATTTAATACCAATAAACGTGTAGACCCCATGTGTTGAATACTGCCAGTTAGTATTAGATTTACACCATATTTGTCAGTCACGTTTTTTATTGACTGGTCTTTCATACGGCTGATTTCTGTTGATGGAACAATCCATGTTTTGCCTTGGTACGAAGCAATTGCAGATAAATCACTGCCCAGATTAACAGCTAACCCGTCACCAAATAATTGAATCTGCGGATCGCCACTGATATTTTCAAAAGGCAATATGGCAATTTTATTCGATTCCTTTAATTGGCGTTCAATTAATTGTTGGGTAGAGGCAGGAAAAAGGATTTCTTTGCTACTCCAACCAATGGTCAGTATAAAGGGCAAAATAATGGCCGCTTTACTCATCCAATTCCTTCGTTGCCACCAGTTTTTTTTATGTGTTAAATGGTTGTATATGCCATGTAAAGCTTCAGCCAGTTCGGTAGAACTCTGCCAACGTTCATCTTTTGCTGTGGAAAGCATTTTATCTAGCAAATGAGCCACATTTAAGGGCAGCTCTGGTAATTGTTGTAGAATAGGGGAGTAACTACCTGAGCAAATTTCTTTTTTAAGTTCGGTGAAATTTTTACCAATAAACGGGCGTTTGCCACTCAACATTTGATAGAGCACAATGCCAAATGAAAAAATATCAGACCTTTGATCAAGATTCAATCCTTGTGCTTGCTCTGGTGACATATAACTTGGTGTGCCCGAACTGGTTAATTCAGTATCTGAATTTAAATCAATATTTTCAAAATCATCAGGGCTTTGGTTGATATAACCTGCGATACCGAAATCCAGTATTTTTATGCTGCCATCTGCACTTAACATGATGTTGTGAGGCTTAATGTCTCTGTGAATAATGTATTTTTGATGGGCATTTTTTAGGCCATCTGCAATTTGACATGCATACTCTAAGGCAACTTCAAGCTCCAATCCATCAGGCGGAATGATTTCATCTAATGGTTGGCCATCTACCCATTCCATCACGATATAATTACTGCCTTCACTGCGGGCGACATCATATATAGTCACTATATTGGGGTGATTTAGCTTACTAGCCATCCGTGCTTCTTCTAATAGTGCTTCTGTATTTAATTTGCTAGATGCCGCTAAGGGCCGTAACATTTTGATGGCTACATCTCTGTGTAGGGTTCGATCTTTGGCATGATAAACAGCACCCATACCACCTTGTCCAAGAATTTTGTGAATTTCAAAATGGGCTAAATTTCCTGCCAAATAGAAAGTTTGCTTTTCAGAAACGCTGTGAATTGATTTTGTAGGGTTAATATTTTCAGATATTGGTGCTTGAGTTTGATCTGGGTCAACACCTGAAGCAGTACCCAAATAGGGTGCAGTTGTCATATCTGGATCAACTTTTTCTTGTAAATCTTCAGGCATGCGGGTTTCATCGGATATGTCCGTATTAAGCGGCCAGTCACATAGACTGCATTTTATTGCAGTTAATGAATTTTGATGAAGACATTGTGGACAAGGAAGGTCTGAATTTTTATTCATGTATAAGTATCTTCAACATTTATTCTATAATAAATAGGAATTATGGCACAACATCTATACTTGAGTAAAATACTAATTAATATTGGAAGATTAAATTATATGAGTTGATTTGTATGATTTTAGGAAAAACAGATGGTTTGATTACGCCCATTTTCTTTTGCCTGGTAAAGAGCAGTATCAGCATCATCCAATAAGAGTAGGGCTTTTGTACCATGTTTCTTATTATAACTGGCGACTCCGATGCTTACTGTCACTTGAATTGATTGATCATCTTTTGTAATACATTCTTTTTCGATTGCCATTCTGATACATTCAGAAATATTTTTTGCATCATTGATTGTTGTGTCAGGAAGAATCACAACAAATTCTTCTCCTCCAAACCTACCTGCCATATCATTATCACGGAGGTGATCTTTTATAATACCTGAAAATAATTGTAGGACCTGATCACCAGTTGTATGACCATAGTTATCATTTATTTGTTTAAAATGATCCAGATCGAGTATTATTATTGATAAGTCGTGGTTATGAAGTTGGGCATTTTTAATTTCTATGGCCAAACCTTCATCTATGTGTTGGCGGGTAAACAATTGGGTTAAATCATCAGTTATGGCACGTTTGAACAATAGTGTATTGTGCAAAGCGATACTGGTATGGGCTGCATAAGTGGTTAGAAAGGGAATTTGTTCGCTATCAAAATTATGCGGCTGTTGTTTATTATCTAGGTAGATAACACCGATAACATTGGCATCTTGGACCAGTGGAATAATGACTAAGCTACGGCCACCTCCTGATTTTACATCTAAGATATCAGTAATATTGGTCATTAATTGTGAATCACCAATAATCACTATCTTATTTTGCTCATAACAACGATTTACTAGGGATTGGCTGAATTGCTGTGGTGTATCATTGTTTTCTGACCAATAAATATCATCAAAATATCGCTTAGCCAATATTTCATTTTTACCGTTATCCGAATTGCGTAACATAACAAAACCACGGTCCGCATTTAAGACCTTACTGACAAGGTTTAAAGCTGTTTTAAGTAACTCAGAAAGAGTTAAACTGCGATTTAGGACATGGCTTATTGAGTTTAATATGCGTTGTTCTTTAAGTCTGTGTTCTTGTGATTCTGCTAACTTTAATAGTTCTTCATTGATGCCATTAATTAATTGAATATTGAGTGTGTTATCACCTAAGTTTTCTTTTAAAAGTGATTGAAGTTTTACTCTGAAGTTATTGATTTCACTAGATAATTCTATATCGTTATTTGCTTTTGGGGTATGAAAACAAGTTTGCATCATTTCTTGAGATGCATCTCCATCTCTGATTTCATACCACATACTTAAGTTTCCCAATCTAATTTCTGTGTCGGCTTTTAATGATTTATTTTCACCAGAAGACAAACGGGTGTTTTCTATCCATGTACCAAAACTTGAATTAAGGTCTTTTATGGTTAAACAACCGTTGCTCCATGATAATACGACATGTTTTCGTGAAACACTGGTATTAAAAACTTCAATATCAGCTAGTGCAGTTCGACCAATTGTGACAGTGTCTTTTGATGGGTCCAAAAGCTCACAATGTAATTCTTTGTCAACATCTATCCAAGATAGATAATGATTGGAAGTTTGAGTCATATTGAAAATCAGAAAAAGTAAGACTTATGATAGCATTAATTATTAACTCGTTCAATTGTGCTAATTTTAATTATCACAAGTTAGGCTATTTTACTGTGCTTATATAATGAAATATTTTATTGTTCTTTTTTCTTCTGAGAAACTTTTTCTCTTTTATCCTTAATTGAGTTTTTTATTTTAGCTATCTTTTTCTTTCTATTATTACTCAGTTTATTGTAAATAGTATTTAACTTTTGATCTCGCACAGATTTATCTAGACGATATATAAAAAAGTACCAGAACATAAATACGACCAGTATTGCTGACAGTGATCCAAAACCAGTTACAAAAGTATTCAAATTTATATTACCATTCTTGTTAATGAGACAATACTAAATATAAATACCAATACTTGGAATTTCAAGAATGATATAAAATTAATCTCACACATCTCGTATAGTCATTCTATTACGCCCTTTTTGCTTTGATTCATAGAGTAGGGCATCGGCCATCTTGATGAGGTCTTCACTGTCTCCTTTATTTAGATTGGGCTTTATGACTGTTCCACCAATGCTTAAAGTGACTATATCTGCGATATCAGATTTTTCATGAGGAATTGCCAGGTTTCGTATGGCATCAAGTATGCTTTGGCCAATTTTATGAAGTTCATCTAGTTCGGCACCAGGAAGCACACAAACAAACTCCTCTCCACCATAACGGGCCAACAAATCGGGTGACCGTATTACTTGAATTATTAAGGTTTCAGCAATTTTTTTAAGGCATTTATCTCCACCATTATGGCCGTAATGATCATTGTACAATTTAAAATAATCGATATCAATCATCAATAAACCCAGTGAGGACTCTACACGTGATGATCGGGTCCATTCTTGTTCGAGAAATTCGTTAAATCGTCGTCGGTTGGCTATTCCTGTCAATTCATCAGTAAATGACAATGCTAGGACTTGTTGATGCATTTCCTGTAATTCACATTTTTGTCTAAGTAATTTCAGGTGGATTTTAATTCTTGCATTAACAATTGCTGGTGAGTAAGGTTTGGTAATGTAATCTACTGCTCCTAATTTAAATCCTTTTGTTTCATCTCCTTCTGAATCCATAGCGGTGACAAAAATTACCGGAATTTCACGAGTGCGAGTATCCTTTTGTAACAATGACAACACTTCAAATCCATCAAGCTCTGGCATTTGTACATCTAAAAGAATCAAGTCTGGCTGTGGGAATGATATGGCTCTATCAATAGCCTGACGGCCATTAAGGGCTACTTTTATTTCATAAGAGTCTTTCAACATATTATTAAGGACATTGATGTGAAGTCTTTCATCGTCGACAAGTAGTAATGTTGGTTTATCTTCTTTCATCTGTTTCATTCCTTATCAGGAGTTTTGTTCAAATAAAATAACATAAAAGTTTAATTAATGCTCTTTTTTATTTGCTTCAATATATTCAATCCTTCATCAAAATCAAAAGTATCAACCATTTCTTGTAAATCTTTAATGGCTTCTTCATGTTCTTTACCCAGTGCCAATGACAATTGCGGAACTAGTTCACTTGCTTGAGGAGAGGCTTGATTTAACTTATCTGAGAACTCTTTAATAAGAGTCATTATTTCGGCTTTATTTAATTCGTTTTCACTCTTAACATTTGCCATTGGATGGCTGTACTTTTCTTCCAAATTTGCTATACCAATCATCACTTCTTCTAGTGCTAGTTGAAATTCATGCAAAGATTCATCCAATATTTCGGCATTATTAAATCCAGCTTCTAATTGTACTGTGGCTTGGTATAACTTAATTGCCCCTAAGTGACCTGCCGCACCTTTGATGGTATGAGCCAAGTTTTTTGCTTTACCTATGTCATTGTTTTTTAGTCCATAATCGATACTTTCTGCATCATTTTTATGATCCTTATGAAATTCAAGTAAAACCTTCTGATACAATTCTTGATCTTGTAAAAACTTCTTTAAACCGACGGTTGTATCGATACCTGGAAGGTCATATAAAGGCCACAGATCTTTAATGGTATTAATTGAAAGATATGGAGCAGTTTCACTGGTTGGTAACCAATGGATGAGTGTTTTGTAAAATAATTCAGGATTAATTGGTTTAGATACATGAGCAGACATACCTACATCAAGGCTTTTTTTGCGGTCTTCAATCAATGCATGTGCAGTCATGGCAATTATAGGTATGTTTTTATAGCTTTTTTTCTGGCGAATAACTTTAACTGCTTGATAACCGTCCATTACCGGCATTTGAATATCCATTAGAATGATATCGTAGCGTCTTGCAAGGGACATAAATACTGCCTCTTGACCATTGTTAGCTACATATACTTTTAAACCAGTTCCTTTTAATAACTTTTGGACAACAACTTGGTTGGTTAAATTGTCTTCAACCAACAAAACTGATTTGTCTTGGTAGTAGGGCAATTGTTGAGCGGGCAAAGAATATTTAGAACGTATTTCTGAAACCATTTCTTCAGATGCCAAATCAAAGTTAAGATTAAAAGTAAATTGACTGCCTTTATCTGGAGCACTTTCAACGAATATTTCCCCACCCATTAAATGTATCAATTTTCGACATATGGATAACCCGAGACCTGTACCGCCATATTCACGTGTCATAGATGAATCGGATTGATTGAATTCTTGAAACAACCCTTGGATCTGTTCTTGAGTCATGCCGATTCCAGTATCCACAATATTAAAAGATAAACCAACCTGACCTTCATTCTGATCTATTACATTAACAGATAGTGCAATGCTTCCATTGCGAGTAAATTTAATTGCATTGTTAATTAAATAACCTAACACTTGTTCCAAGCGCATCGCATCTCCCACAATATAAGAAGGCAGTTCTTGTGGTAATTGAGTACTAAATGATAAGTTTTTCTCTTGAGCTTGATCAGTGTAGAGTCTTGAGAATTTTGTAAGAAATTTATCCAATGAAAATGGCAGAATCTCAATGGTCATTTTACCGGCTTCAATCTTAGAAAAATCTAATACATTGTCGATTATTTTCAGTAATAACTGTGAAGAAGATTGTATCTCATTTAGATAATTTCGTGTTTGAGCAGGCAAATCATCTTTCAATGCTAAATATGTCAGACTGATAATTGGGTTGAGAGGCGTTCTAATTTCATGACTCATATTTGCTACAAAATCACTCTTGGCTTTATTGGCTGAATGGGCATATTTTAAAGCTGTTTCCAACTGTAGTTTATGCTTTGCAGAGACTTCTAATCTATACATGACAAACCAACCAAACATTATCGCTAAAACAGATCCAATAATCCATAGAATAAATTGATTTGGAGATGACTCATTCCAGCCCTGAATTGGTTCAACTGAGAGAACCCACGAGCCTCCAGGAACCTTTATATTTAGTTTTACTGCATCTGGTTTATGAAGTTCATAATCTCCGAAGAATAGGGCGCCTTCACTTCCATTGCCATCATTCTTATGCATCGCTATGCGAAGTGATTCACCTAATTCAATCAATCCAGTATCATAAAAAAGCGTGTCTATTTGGATAACAGTGTTTATAAATCCCCAATATTTACTTTTATTAACATCAGGTTGACTAATAAAAATAGGAGATCTGCTAATGAATGTTTTTCCACCTTGAGCACTATCAATAGGACCATCGAATATGGTAGTTTGATCTGCAATCATTTTTAAGATAGCTGGCCATTTTTGAGTGTTTTCTCTGTAGTCCAATCCTATAATTTGAGTATTGCCTTCTAATGGATAAACAAAGGTAAGAATATTGTCCTGTGCAAGACCTATTCTTCTAATATGCATACCATTTTGCAATATCTCGTTAGACATTCCATTAAATGTATCTATGTCTATTTCTGGATTTTGTGCAATATCTGTCTCTTATACACATCTGACGCTGCCGACGATCTACTCTGTGTA
>CAJXVJ010000143.1 GCA_913061105.1 uncultured Alcanivoracaceae bacterium
CACAGAGTAGATCGTCGGCAGCGTCAGATGTGTATAAGAGACAGATATATTACATGGTTGTCGGATCTATCTTCATGATTTTCTGTTGAACTTTGGTTTTCAACCAATGACTGGTTTGAGATTTTTTCGAAATATGAAGCATAATTGTCATCCACTTCTCCTTGATATTTAAATGGGTATTTTAAATAGATATTTTCATGCTTTTCACGAATTTTATTCATTTCATAAGCGGATTTATTGATGTTATTAAATGAATGATAACCCCTGTATCTATCAGGAATATTTACGGTTGAGTTCCATGTTCCTGGGTAATTAATCTTTCCAGGTTCAACATTAAAAAAGTGCTTGTTTTTCTTGTAGCCAAACCTAATGGATCCTGCCGCATAATAGTAATAAAATGAATCCCAATAATATTGTCCTGTCTTGACTTTTAATAATGCGAAATTTTCACCTGCAACCACATCCTTCATCTTCATGTTTCCACCAAACCTATCAGATTTGATAATGAGGTTTGTGATTTTTTGATTGCTTTCAAGTGACAACAACAAATACCCTTCATCTTCTGCTAATTCTAAAGTTTCACTTTCAAGATTTATTATCTCTTCTGTGTTAAAAGATAGCCCAAAGGAATTAAAAGCCAATAGGGTAAATAATATTGCAATGTATTTGAAAAGTGATTCCATTTAATTGGTTTCCTTTAGATTAATTTAGTCGACAAATTATATATTGAATATAAGTATTTTAGTGTTATTAATTAGAAAATTGATTTAAAACGATTTACAAACAACACCAATCGCCATCAACCCAAATTAATATACTGAACAGCTTGTTTAGCAGTTAAATGAGACAAGGTTCTGGCTTTTTGTATGTGTTGAGAACAAAACCATTCCAAGCCATGTGGATGCCCTACCAAGTCATCTGGCAAACTTTGATAATTTGAAAAACGCACCAAATCACCAGACAAGTCACTGTTATTTAAATCATCACGAAAATCTCTGTCACAAACGGCACAAATAGGTGGTCTCATAAATATTCTCCTTTAATAAAGACATTTTATCAATTAATTCTACAATTGCAAAATCAATTAATATAATAAGCATTCATCAAAGACAATAATAAATATACTCATTCATCTTCTTTTATCTTTACGGCCAAGATATCACAGGGAGTTCCATGGATGACACTGGATGCAGTGGAACCTAACAATAAGGCAACGCCGTGACGACCATGTGTCCCAATAACAATACAATCAGCCTCGTTTTTTTTCGCAAAACACCTGATTTCTTTTGCAGGACTGCCCATTATTAAATGAACGTTTTTATATGGTATAGAATGGTTTTCTGCCAGTTTATTTAAGGATTCTTTAATTCGAGCTTTTCTCTCTTCTTCAACAGGATAATCAACCATAGGTGGAGCAAGAGGCGCTCCCATATAAGCAATAGGTACTTGTTCATCAACATAAATGATTTCAATTTTCCCATTTGGATTGAGCAATTGATTGGCTTTTGTGACAATGTCATCTGAATCAATAAACGGATCAATAGCGACTACAATATTATTGTATATAGACATAAAGGAACCTCACATTATTTTAAAGTGTAAGACTATTTTACCAAGAAAACCCGTCTTTGATTTTGACTTAAGTCAAATATGTGGTTTTAAATTTCAGTTTTTCAAAAAAATAACCAAGCCAAAATATAAAATTCTGGTTTGGTTTTATTAATCAAAAAACTATTCTCTAACTTAGTAAACCAAAATAGTCATTTCTCCACTAATTGAAGTATTATTTCCATTACTCATAAAACCTCTATTGCACTCTAATGAATCATTATCAAATAAACTACAACTGGCGTTAATCCCTCCTAAATTAGTATTGGCTGAGGCTACCCAATAGCGTTGACTAATATTTGTGGGGAAATTAACTCTACATTTATTGGCACTTACAAACGTATCTGTAACAGCTCCGGGTATAGTGGTTCCATTGTAAGATCTTTGAATTTGTGCCACGTTTGTATCACATTGGAGGACAACCATATATTTCAACATTCCATTGCTGTCATTATTTTGTTGTGTGTTGTTTTTTGCCACAAATGTGCCTTCAGTATTTAAAGTGCCAAATGTTGTTGTACTGCCATCTTTTTTAACCGATAATTTTATGGAATCATCCACTCTGACATTCAAAGGGTCTAAAAACTGATGGCCAGCAACATCAAGCCTGGTTGTTGGAGATGTGTTTCCTACTCCAACATTTCCATCAGGATCAATACTTAAACGAGGCACGGCTTTGGTAGTGAGGTGCATTTTCCCATTACTGTTTGTAAATGCTGTACCGATTTCAAAATCGCTGGAATCTGTGCCAATATAGCTTCCATCTTGAAATGATCCGACATAGCCTCTTACAATGCCATTTTCATAATAGTTATTAAACATTCGATTACCACCATCAAATCGTGATAACTCAAAAGGAAGGTTGGAATCCAGATGAAATCTAGCTTGTGGAGAAATAATGCCAATCCCAACATTTCCACCACTGTAATAAGCATTTCCATTATTTTCATTCCACAAACTTGCTCCAATTGAGTCTGCTGCAACTGGTCCCCAACCTGTGGCACCAAACTGCAATATGTCACCAGAACTAGCCGTACCTGGAGCTAATTTGTCTGCCATCTGAGCTGAATTTGCATTTGTCGCTGAATCAGCAGAGAATGCAGCATAAGCTTGAACGGAATAGTCTGATTGAACTGAATAAGGGGTTGCACCAATTCTTTGTCTAGGTACCAAAGCTGTATAATCCCCACCATCAATTGACTTGCGCACATTGACTTCCAGAAAGACTTCTTTGCCAGCATAAGTTTCATCACCAAAATCGATACTTTCGATATTAAACAAACCGTTTGTGACTTGTACATTAAAAAACTCTGGTTCAATGGGATTCTGATCACCGTCTTCAACAGCATCGAAGGCCTTAAATAGGATATCGAATTCAGTATTAGCAGGTGACCCATTATCCAATAATTCTCCTTGGTAACTAAATCCACTGCCTACTAAATCAGCTGCATTTACACAGTTAATACACATTGCCAATACCAATAGTATGGTACCAATCATTTTATTTATTGTTAAATTAATATTCATATTTATTTCCTCTTTTATTCAAAGCTATTTTTTTTTATTAAATCTGTATTCTCATGCCAAAAACCACCATTTAATTGGTAGTTACCAGCTGCTTGGATTTGACTGCCATCGACTTGCCCCAAACTAGATTGCATTTCATATTGGCCACCTTTCATCATTTTAGAAGCGCCATTGTTTATGGTGTGGCTTTTCATGGTGTAATCTGCGAATGCATGATTTATTCCCAATACAAAGGCGATTAAGCCAATTATTTTTGTTTTATTCTTCATATCTTTATTCCTGTTATTTTCTTGCTTACATCGACCACCGAGAAAACCAAATAAAAAGGGTCAAAATAAATATAGAAAAATTACTTTGACCCATTTTTATTTCAAACTACGGTGGTTGAGGCAATAACAAAACAAATGGAATAATCATGAAAAAATTACTATTAATTATCGCTACATTATTAGCATCGCAAATAAGTCAAGCTAACAATGAAGTGCCGTTAGCTGAGCTTAAAAAAATCTTAAGTGAACAAGAATACATGCAATACACTCATGAGCTGTGGCAAAAGGAACGAAAAAAAGCCGAAGTGACTAATTATTCAGATCAGTTAAATAATAGACAAGGTGGCAATACTTTAACAGTGGGTCCAAATGTTCAATGTAGTTTTCCAACCATACAATTAGCGATTAATTTTGCGATTCCTGGTGATACCATATTTGTTGGATCAGGTATTGTTGGTGGCACAGATGCAAAACTTAATATTGATAAGGAGTTAACTCTTGTAGGTGGATTAGACAGCACCTGCCAAGTTTTCACTGCCAATCGTACATTTTTACAATTAGATGATATAGGACCTGTTATAACAATTAATGTGAGTGGAGGTAAAAATGTCATTATTTCAGGTTTTGATATCAGCGGTTCACAACCTGGTAATCTACTCTTGACATCAGGTATATTTGCAACTGGAGATGGTACTGTTACTGTCAGCAATTCTCATATCCATAACAATGAGGCATTATTAGGTGGTGGAATATCCGCAATTAATGGTGTCACAATGAATATTAATGAAAACACAGAAATCTATGCCAATACAGCAAATGGCCAAGGGGGTGGTGTTTACTGTTCTGAAAGTAATTTAAATATAATAAACACCCTGATAGGAAAAACTGGAACAGATCAAGGTAACTCTACTCCATCAGAGACTGGAGAAGGAGGTGGTATTTATTCTGGTAACTGTACAGTGGCAATAGGTGAAACTAATATGGGTGATGGAGCAGTAGAAATAAATTATAACAAAAGTCGATATGGTGCAGGAATATTCACCATTGACAGTAATCTAGATTTCGGACATATCGGAAGTAGAATAAGTTTTAACAGTTCAATCTCTCAAGTGTATGGACAAGGAAATGCAATTTATGGTCAAAATGTAAATAATATAGTATTTGAAAATTTGAAAATTACTGACAATTGGTTTGGTGAAACCATAGATATTTCTGGGACAACAGATATCATTATAAGATCAACATGTGGCAACTCGCTTTGTTCAGAAATATCAAGAAACAGAGGGCCTGCAATAAGGGCTTTAGGAAATAGCTCTGCATTAATTAGTAGCACTCAAATTTCAGCAAACTTAAACTCGGTCATAAGCACCAATACATTAAATGTAACTGGCATTAAAATAATAAACAGTATCATTTCAGATAACTCTACTGATCAAAGTGGCATTGGTATCATTGGCCAAACTCAAGGCCCTAATATGGAATTTGACAATGTAACCATTGCAAACAATACGGGATATAATTCAATTTTTGGCAGTTTACTAGACGCTGGAGGTGACAATGATTTCGATGGAGGAATCATTTGGGGCAATGATGTAACTGGTTTAACAGATAATAATTTTAATGGCTCAGTCATGATATCAAACTCAATCATACAATTCCCACCCGTAGGATATCCCAACACATTACAATCTGACCCTTTATTTAAAAATCCTACAAATGGAGACTATCATATAAAATTTGGATCACCTGCAGTTGATCATTTTAACAGCGTTTTAATGGTAGATTTTGAAGGCGATAGTCGCCCACAAGGCTTGCTTGATGATGCAGGCGCGGATGAATGGACTGACTTGATTTTTAAAAATAGCTTTGAGCAAGACTAAGGAGAATGATTATGAAAAATATTATTAAATATATACTATTATTAACATTATTTTGCTTAAGCCTTAATAGCCTGGCACAGACTGGAGAACCGGTTCATTTTATCGGAACCGATAGCAATTGGTTTGAACCAACAAATTGGGACAATGGTGTTTTACCAGATGCTCATACAGATATTGTTTTAACAGATGGCAAAATTATTGTTGTTGATCCATCTATGGCACCAAGTCCAATTGATGCATTAATTATTATCAATAACATAGATATGACTAATGCAACATTAAGCTTGATGCCAGATTCTACATTTCATTACAACAAAATGTTTCTAAATGAGGGCTCGTTATTTAATTCCAGATCTAGTGAAATTATAGGAGATGAATTACAACTAAATACAAATGGTTCAAATTCAAACTTACATGGCATCGTGATCAATCCAACCACCAATGATAACCGATCAATAAAAATCACCGCAAGTACTGCAAATATCCAAATATTTCTGGGTGGAACTATAGCCGCCAGTCCAGGAAACACTGGCATTGGTCACTATGCTAACTTTTCTGTAGATGATATTGAATTGAATGGAAACTTAGTCATCAATACAATTTATGGATTTCAACCACAATTTGGAGATGAGTTTCAAATCATAACTGCTCGCAATTCTTTAACTGGTCAATTCAATAACATGAATGAAGGCGATGTCGTGGCCCGATTAAATGGTTTAAATTTAGTCATCAGCTATCGCGGTGGTGATGGCAATGATGTGGTATTAACAACTGTTGATGATAATAATACCTTTGTTGGCCCAGGCAGTGATTGGATGGAACCGAGCAATTGGAGTACTGGAGAGATACCTGGCCAGACCGCCGCTATAGCTATTCCTGCTTTTATGAAGCTTAACAACTCATCTGTAATTGTCGGGTCAATAGACATGGACGATGCAGACTTCGACTTATCTGATAGCACCATAAAAGTATTTGGTTGGGGATACGGCAAAGGCACTATTCATTTAAACCCATCAAACATTTTAGTCAATCAAATGCAAATGCTAGATAATCAAGCAGGATTATCTTTTGGCTTGGGAGGAACTATTCCTGCAACGCAAGAAAATGTTGGTGATGGGTATTTCGCAACTATAGATGCCTTTAATATCGAATTAAATGGTCAACTAGATGTATTTTTAATCTATGATTTTTCACCATCCATTGGCGATGTATTTAAGATTATTGATGTCAAAAACAACCAAATCGGCAGTTTTGTCAATGCTAATGAAGGTGATGTGGTGGCTTCTTTTGATGGTATTGACCTAAGGTTAAGCTATGTTGGTGGTGATGGCAACGATGTGATTTTGATAGCCATAGATTCAGGTGACATCATTTTTAGAAATGGTTTTGAATAGAATTTTGCCAAAATCATGTATAGACAAAAATACAAAATTTCAATGTTTGTATTAAACGATAAAAACAGATAGAATAATATGATGACAGACTCACAAAAAAGCTTTGTAAAAGTAAAACTTTGGTTTAGCCAATTGATTAATCAGAATCATTCTGAGCAAATAGCTCAGATTGACCAATTGCATTTAGATGGTACATTGGATGAGGCTGAGATTAAATTATTAAAAGACATGTTGCAAGCCGATCAAGAAACAGGCATGGCAACCAATATTCAATCGGCAGCTGAAGAAGTTATTAATCAAGCTAGCAAACAAAACACATCACATGAGAATAAACAAATTGGCCCATACAAAATTATTTCACCTTTGGGTGAAGGTGGCATGGGGCAAGTCTATTTGGCTGAGCGAAACGATGGTGTATTTGAACAAAAAGTCGCGCTAAAATTGCCCCACTCTAGTTTCAATCCACAAATGTTGGTGCGATTTGAAAACGAAAGACAGATACTCGCACAACTCACCCACAATAACATCGCGCACTTATTAGACGGTGGTACAGCTGATAATAATCAACCCTATATTGCAATGGAGTATATTCATGGTAAGAACATAGATAAGTATTGTACCGAAAATATTCCCAGCCTAAACAACCGATTAAAATTAATTTTACAAATTTGTTCGGCAGTGACTTTTTCACACCAACAATTGGTATTACACCGTGATTTAAAACCCAGTAATATCTTAGTCACTGAAACTGGGCAAGTTAAATTGTTAGATTTTGGCATAGCAAAACTATTGGATTTGGATGATGAAACCAAAGCCAAAAATACTGCCACTCAAATAATGACACGCTACTATGCGAGTCCAGAACAATTACAAGGCAAGCCGGCCAGCACTCACAGCGATATGTTCTCATTAGCGATTATTGCTTATGAACTGATTACAGGCTACCATCCTTTTAGACACAAAGATCAACACGAACGTGAGCAAAATTTAATTTCTGGGAAAATCATGCGCGTGACTCAACGCACAGATAATACTGAGGCTTTATTGCCAGAATTGGCTAAAATTCCATCAGGAAAACTACAAGGAGACTTGGAAAATATATTACTCAAAGCCCTTTCTGTTGACCCATTAAAAAGATACGAATCTGTCAAAGACTTTGCTGATGATTTAACTCATTTTATTGAGAACAAACCAGTATCTGCGCGCAAATCAAGCACAATTTATTATCTTTCAAAATGGATTCAAAGACATAAAACTGTTACTGCATTAATTTTTACAACTATAACCACTCTAATTACCGCAACTATTTATTCAGTAAACAAAGCAAATTACGCAATAGAACAACAAAAAATTGCAGAATCAGAAACAGAAAAAGCCAATCAAATTTCTAAATTTCTCAAGGATATGTTCAATAAAGCACAACCAAGTAGTGCAGAAAAACAGATAACGGCACAAGATTTATTATTACAAGGATTTGAAGATATCAACCAATTAGAATTTAACAGTCCTGAAATAAAATATGAATTATTAAATACTATTCACCACAGTTTAATGGCCATTGGTAAATTTAAAGAATCTGAAGATTTTATTCTAGAGCATAATCAAGAGTGTGTAATAGCACTTGGCCAAAACAACAAAACATGTGTTAAGTTAATTATTACTAATGCCCTAATTCAACATGTTCAATATGACCCAAAAACTGCAATTGATGAATTTAAAAGAGCAGAGGTAATAGCACTCGCTAGAAAACCAATTGACAAAGAAGAGTTGATTAGTATTTATACAGAAATGAACCCCAGTTTTTTAAATCAGAATAGGTTTGACGAAAGTTTAGTATATATTAACAAAATAATTTCATTGGAAGAAGAATCTAAATCTCCAAACTATGTAAGATTGATTCAGATTTCTCATGAGTTAGCAAATACATCAATTTTCAATCAAAACTTTGAAACCGCCTGGGAAAACATTGAAAAAATATCTGGATACCACCCATACTTGCCAGAAAACGAATTAAAACAATACATGATTTCTCATAATGGTTTGATATCTTTTTATTATTCAATGAATCATCAAGTGCTAAAGGCTTATGAATATACGTTGAAAAAATTTGAAATCGAATCAACATTCGAGGTGAAAACATATAGTTATGCAAGAAATTTAAGAGTATTAGGTGATTTATCAAAGCGTTCTGGATTATTTAATGAATCAAAAGACTACTATAATCGTGCTTATCTATTTTATCGAGAAAATGTATCTGGTAGTGAATTATACCAGTATCATACATTAACAAAAATGGCCTTATCTTTATTTTTAATTAATCAAATAGATGCTGTCTCTTATACACATCTGACGCTGCCGACGATCTACTCTGTGTAG
>CAJXVJ010000144.1 GCA_913061105.1 uncultured Alcanivoracaceae bacterium
AGATTTCTGCCTGTCTCGTGGGCTCGGAGATGTGTATAAGAGACAGGTTATTATCTCTTCTTCTCAAGTAATTCAATAAATCTATTCGAGTAATTAACCCAAGAAACTTTCCATCTTCATCTTTAACAATGGCAATCCTGCCTTGATCAAATATGGGCAATAACTTAGCCAATGGACTGGTTACTGACATAAACTCAAGGTTTTTAGTCATGGCAGAGCTCACAGGATCTTCAAATTTATCATTGTTATCATAAACATACATCATTACATCAGACTCATCGATGATGCCGACTATCTCATCACCGTCCATAATAGGCAATTGCGATACATCGTATAATTTCATGCGTTGGTAAACGGTACTGAGTGTTTCATTTGGGCGCATGACGATTAAATCATTGCTGGTGTAAGGACGTGAGATTAAATCACGTAAATCGCCATATTGTGGTGTATCAATAAAACCATTGTCCATCATCCAATAATCATTGTACATTTTGGATAAATATTTATTTCCTGTATCACAAACAAAAGCAACAACCCTTTTCTTTTCAGTTTGTTCTTGGCAATATTTCAAAGCAGCTGTCATTATTGTACCAGTTGAAGAGCCACCCAAAACACCTTCTTTGGCCAGTAATTCACGTCCAACTGTAAAACTTTCTTTATCAGAAACAGCATAAGCTTTAGTCACCAAAGAGAAATCAGAAATACTGGGAAGAAAGTCTTCGCCAATGCCTTCAACTTTCCAACTTCCACTGTCATCAGACAAATGGCCTTCATTAATGTACTCTGCCAATATACTTCCAACTGGATCAGCAACAATCATTTCAGTATTGGGTGCATGTTTTTTAAAATATTTTGACATACCTGACATGGTCCCACTTGAGCCAACACCAAATACGATGGCATCCATATCATTGTCCATTTGATCTAATATTTCAGGCGCAGTAATTTCTTCATGGGCTTTAGGATTGTCTGGGTTCCCAAACTGGTTGATAAAATAACTATTTGGGGTTTCTTCTGAAATGGTTTTGGCCAGATCTTGGTAGTATTGGGGATGACCTTTGGCCACATCTGAACGGGTTAGTACAATTTCCGCGCCCATGGCTTTTAGATTAAAGATTTTTTCTTTAGACATTTTATCTGGGATAACCAATATCAGTTTATAACCTTTTTGAGCAGCAACTAATGCCAATCCAATGCCTGTATTTCCTGCCGTACCTTCAACCAAAGTCGCACCAGGTTTTAAATCACCACGGTCTTCTGCTGCTTGGATCATAGACAAGCCAATTCGGTCCTTAATTGACCCACCTGGATTTTGGTTTTCTAACTTAAGATATAAATCACATAGACCAGTGTCTAGATGATTGACTTTCAGCATTGGCGTATTACCAATTAACTCGAGTACCGAATTAACTATTTTCATATTTTTCTCTGTAATTTCTTATTGTAAGATTATTATCTCAACACGTCTGTTTTTTGCTTTACCTGCATTGCTGGTATTTTCCGCAACTGGAAAATCTTCACCCATACCAACAGATTTTATTTGACTTGACAGAATGCCATTTTGAATGAGCAAGGCTTTGACAGCATCTGCCCGTAATTGTGATAACTTCAAGTTAAGTTGATTTGAACCACTGCTATCAGTATGGCCTTCAATACGGACTTGATTGTCTGGATAACTGTTAATAAATTCAACGACTTTTGAAAAATTATCTGTGGCTTCTTTCTTTATCGTTGCTTTACCAGAATCAAACACAAAATCACCCAATGTCATCATCAGTCCTTTGTCTGTTTGTTCTGTTGCAATTGAATTGAGCTTTCTGCGCAAAGAATCGGCTTCTTCTAGCGCTAATTCGGCTTCTTGTTTGGCTAAGTCAGCTTCTTCTGCTTGGGCTTTAGCATAACGTTTGGCTGCTTCTGTTTCTTGTTTTAGGCGGGCTTGCTGATCAATGCTATTTTGCATTTCAATTTCAGCTTGTTGGGCACGTACATTGGCCCTTTGGGCTTCTTCTTGTTGCGCAATCAACATCATTCTGGCTATGTCCGCATCATGTCTGGCAATTTGTGATTCTGTTTTTGAAATACTTACTTCAAAATCGTGTGCCTTATCTTCTTCTAATTCAATTTGTGCTTCAATCCATTGATATTCCGCCACCAACCTTGCATAAGCAATCTTATGTCTTGATAAATAAAGAGCCAATTCTTTTTTTCTACTTTTCACCTTACCGTTTACAAGATTATTAACACTGCTTTGAGCTGCTAATTTTTCTTTTTTGGCATAAGGTTTGTATTTCTCATTTTCAATAAGATTATTAAAGTCTTTTGCTAAACTGATGTATTCCACATTTTTAGAATTTCGTGCATCAATTTGAGTAGATAATAAAACGAGACTAATCACTGCCAATAAATACTTCATTTCAGTTGCCTCTTTAAATTTTCTAATGTTTTTTTGGATTCTAAATTGGCTTTCTCTAAATTAGACAGCTTATTGTACATTTTATTAACTTTATATCTTTGTTTTACAATTTTCAAATCTGCTTTGATTTCAGCAATGATATTTTCAAAGTCTCTGCGCTTTCTCTTTTCTTGGGCTGTACGTGCTTTAATGACTTTTTTCTCAATAAAACCCATTTCAACAGGTGCAGCATCTACATAACCCAATTTATAAGCTTCATTGATCGATTGCTGAACAATAAGTAACTGATCTGGCTTCTTTTCTTTGGCATTAACACCAAATACACCAACAGTTAACAACAAAAGGGTAGTAAAAATTTTAACTCTAAACATAAAAATCAATTTCAATTTGCAAATCCTGACTATTTTCTTGTTTATTTGGACATAATTCAAGTATAAAAATTCAATTGTTGAAAATATCCATTAAAATGCTTGAATGAACCGATATAACTATATACATAAATCATTCTTGATCACTTTTATTTTTTTAGCACAGTTAAGTGTCGCAAAATCATTAAAAGTGTACAAACACATTGACGCCAGGGGCGTGATTCATTATTCATCAAAAAAACCTGAAGTTAAAAACTTCAGAATCCTAAACATTAGGTGCCCTGAATGCAAATGGAAAAATAAAGTTGATTGGCATAACACTCCACTCGTTAAAAACAAATTTGAGAAAGAGATACAAGCAGCTGCCTTAAAATGGACAATTGAACCATCATTAATTAAGGCCATCATTCATGCTGAGTCTAGCTTTAAACCAGAGGTTGATTCCAGTGCAGGTGCACAAGGATTAATGCAATTAATGCCTGCTACACAAAAAACATATGCTGTAACAAACCCTTACAATCCTACCCAGAACATTCAAGCTGGTACGGCTTATTTGAAACATTTAATGAATAAATACAACAACAATATAAGATTGTCATTAGCGGCCTATAATGCAGGTGAAACAGCTGTAAAAAAATACGACAACAATGTTCCGCCCTATACCGAAACTGAAAATTACATTAAAAGAGTTAAGATTTTACAAAAACGTTACAAATAAAATCCAATCTATTAACCTAATACATACCTGCGAATTTTGTTATGGAAACTTTCTTCACTAAATTTCAAAGCCCTTTCTTGACAAGCTTTACGCATATTTATTGCTTCATTTACTCCCAATTTTTGAACACAATCTATGATGCTTTGTTCAATGTTTTCATCTTCTACATAAAAACCGGTTTCATTTTCTACAACACTTTCAATGGGCCCACCGTGATCACTACAGATAACAGGTTTTCCAGCAGCCATTGATTCGACAGGAGACATACCAAAATCTTCATCTTTGGGCACATAGATTGTAGCAATACACTCAGAAATCAAACCATACAGTTTTTCATCTGAAACCTGACCTGCGAATGTTATATTTTCACAATCTTTGGCCAATAATCGTAATTTACTGTCTTCAGCTCCAGATGAACACAATACCAAATTTTTATCAGGCATTTGTTTGAAAGCTTGAATGATTTTATCAACCCTTTTCAATTCATCAAACCGAGCAGTTGACAAATAAAAATCTTGTGGTGGTTTGTTATAAAATTTATCTAGATTACAAGGCGGATAAATAACCACAGAATCACGGTTTAAGTATTTTTTTACTCTGGCTTTTACAAAGTTCGAATTGGTAAAAACGATATCCATCTGAGAAACGGAAGCTTCGTATTGTGGTTTTAACCAAGCAGCCAACATTTTTAACATGAGTTGCTGGGGCAACATGAATTGATTTAAATAATGCTCATACTTATCATAAACAAATCGAGGTGGAGTATGACAATAATAATAATTTCCACCTTCTTTGTGGTTATGTATTGCCAACGGGCAAATGATACCACTGTAAACTACATTTTTATAATTTTTCAAAAACTCTGTTTTATTTCTAAATATTTTAGATAAATTATAGGTTTTCAGCCCTGCAAACTCTACCTTCAGGCCTAAATCTATCTGATTAAAATCATGCATTGTGTTTAAATCAAAACTTTTGTCTGACCTTTTGCCAAACCCTAAATCGGCTTGTAATGCATCTGTCAATGATAAAGCTAAGCGCTCTCCTCCACCTTTAATATCAAAAATATCATGTAAAACTATATTTTCTGTGTTTTTTCGTATTTTATTCAATTAATTTATCACCCAGTGAAATCATGTTTGCAGTTCATATAAGCATCATATAAAATTACGGTTCTTAAATAAAGATGTTTTTTGTATGAACTCACTTATAGTTATTCCAGCGCTGAACGAAGAATTAAGTATTCAGTCAGTTATAGAAAAACTTGAACATGAGAATCTCAATAACATTTTAGTAGTTAATGACTTTTCTACTGATAGAACTGCAGAAATTGTTACTCAATCAGGTGCAAATTTGATCAACCTACCCTTGCAATTAGGCGCATGGGGTGCCACACAAACAGGCATTAGGTATGCGATTAAAAATGGGTATGATTACGTCATTACCATGGATGCTGACGGACAACACTTAAACGATGGAATCAAGGCATTAAAAAAACAAATTGCTGATACCCAAGCTAATGTTGTTATTGGAACATTTACACAAAGATTAAGTCGCCCAAAACGTGTGGCTTGGTGGTTTTTTAAAGCCATAACCCAATTAAAAATTGAAGATTTAACATCCGGATTTAGGATTTATGACCGAAATGCCATGAAAATACTGTCTTCATCTGCTGCCAGCTTATTGGATTATCAAGATGTTGGTGTGCTATTATTGCTGACTAAGTCAGGAATGAAAATATCAGAAACAGAAGTGCCAATGACCACAAGAAAAAATGGCAAATCTAAAATATTCTATTCTTGGTGGATGGTCTTAAAGTATATGGTACAAACTACAATGCTTTGTATTGCTAAAACAGGCGTAAATAAAATAAAAACAAACAAATGAATTATTCAACAGCAAATATTACCACATTACTCATTGGCGCATTATTGGCTTTTACTATATTTTTTATGGTTAGGAAAGATCACCTGCACGGACCTTATGCCATATGGTGGTTAGGTATCGCCGTATTGGCCATTGTTTTTGGGGTTTTTCCAAAAATCGTCAATCAATTGGCCCACCATGCAGGTATAAACTATCCTCCAACCCTGGTTTTGGTTTTGGCTGTTTCATTTATATTGCTTAAAATGCTATCTCAAGATTTACACCGCACCCTTCAAGAGAAAAAAATCCGCAGACTTACGCAACGCATGGCCATATTAGAAAAAGCATTAAAAGACAATAAACTCATAAACAAAGATACATAGTTATCGGAAATTTGGTTAGATGAAGATACTGCATTTCGGAAAATTCTACCCTCCGTTTAACGGCGGGATGGAAATATATCTTAGGGATTTAGCAGAACAACAAAGCCAAAAACACGAAGTAACAGCACTGGTTCATAACCACAATTTTAAAACGATTAAATCAGACACCCTAACTGAAACGATCAATAATGTTGATATAATCAGGAAGAAAACACTCAAACCCATTTTGTTTACTCCTATTATGTTAGGTGCCAATAAGTCAGTCTCAAAATTAATTGATGAAAATAAAGTTGATGTCATTCACATATCTTGGCCCAATCCTTCAGCTCTTTTAATGCTGTTAAATAAAAAAGCAAAAGCCAAACCTTGGATAATTCAATGGCAATCAGATATGGTCACAGACCATTCATCTTGGTTACTAAAACTGGCTTACAAATTCTTCAGACCTCTAGAAAAAATGATATTAAAGCGATCTAATGTCATTATTGCCAGTACTGAAGAGTATTTTAAACATTCAATTGCGCTTAAAGATTTTAAAGAAAAATGCAAATTTGTGCCTTTAGGTATTAAAAACACCAGTACATTAATTAATGCACAAGATCAACAATGGGCAAACGAAATGTGGGGTGATGCCCAATATAAAATTTATAATATTGGTCGCTTAACATTTTATAAAAACCATCAAATCCTCATTAAAGCAGCAAAGATGTTACCAGATGCCAAGTTTATCATTACTGGATCAGGAGAATTAGAAGCAGAATTAAAACAGCAGATTCAATCAAAAGGCCTAGATAATATTATTCTTACTGGTGGTTTAGATGACAACAAATTAAAAGCTTTATTATCAAGTTGTGACGTCTTTTGCCTGCCTTCTAATGATCGTGCAGAATCCTATGGAATGGTTTTATTAGAAGCATTAAACCTCAATAAGAAAATATTAGTCAGTGATTTACAGGGTTCAGGTATGAAGTGGATTGCTTCTCAAACGCCATTGGGCATGACCTTTGAGAATGATAACTGCAGTGACTTGATAGAAAAAATTAAGCACCATTCAATCAATAGTGCAGATTCATTTGATAACAGCATCTTCCATATTAAACACTGCTCCGATGAAATTGATAAACTCTATCAATCCATTATTAAATGAGTAATCATTTAAACCACAGATTTGAACCCATTGATGCTTTGAGAGGCATTGCTGCATTATTTGTGGTGTGGCAACACACATCTGAGACTTTTGTTAAACACATTGGTGTTGCAGAGCAAGGGACATTTTTGGCGGATTTGACCAAAGATTTTGATTTTGGCCGCATTGGTATCATATGCTTTTTCCTTATCAGTGGTTTTGTTATACCCTCAAGTCTAAAAATCAATGATACATCAGGAATAAAAAACTTTGCCATAAGAAGATTTTTTAGGCTTTACCCTGCTTATTGGGTTTCAATACTAATGGTTATTATGGTTGATTATTATCTTAATAACCCTCTTAATCCTGTCACTATTGTTGCCAATACTACTATGCTACAAGGATTGTTTCAACAACCACACATGATAGGTTTATATTGGACACTTCAAGTTGAACTGATTTTTTATTTTATATGTGCCTTGCTATTTTATTTTAATAAATTACGCAATGACAAACTGATCTTTATATTGATTCTGATATTTTTTGGCATATTTGTATTATTACAAACGATGTCATTTATAACAGGCACACCTGTTTCACTGCACAAAGAAATACAACTATTGCCATACTTACTCAGTATCATGTTTTTGGGGTCATTCTATCGACAGATTTATGACAACAAATCAAAATCAATCCATAATAAGATGTTAAATAGGTTCACTCTCATTTCAACTTTGTTGTGTCTGGGCTTGCCTGTGTTTTTATTAATTACCAATCTGATAGGGCTTGAATTTGTTAATGATTCATTTAGGTTCGGAACAGGTCATTCTCTTGGATTTGTATTATTCTTCGTAGGATTATTAATGTTTAAAAAGGTGCCAAAAACCTTGTTATGGCTTGGTGCCATTAGTTATTCTTTGTACTTATTTCATCCACTTGTGATGAAGCTCATGTTCCATTATATTTATAATGCCAAAATTCTAACTGGTTACCACCTTTCGTTTTATATGATTGTATCCACAATACTCAGTATATTGCTGGCTTTCATAATCTATGCATTAATTGAAAAGCCTGCCATTAAAAAAGGCCACAGCCTGACTAAAAGAATACAAAACTGAATAAAACCTATATCACTGACATCAGCATTTTTATACTAAGACCCACCAGTAAAACTGCAAATATTTTCTTTAATATCGCAACGGGCAAATAATGTGCCATCTTAGCGCCCAAAGGTGCCGTTATAATACTGGTTATTGAAATTAAAAACACAGCAGGTAGATAAACAAAACCTACAATTAACTGATCAAATGATGAATTACTCCAACCATTGATTACATATCCCAATGTTCCAGCAATAGAAATAGGCAACCCTATAGCTGCTGATGTGCCAATGGCTTTTTTGATGTCAATATTACGCCAGACCAAATAGGGCACAGTTAAAGAGCCTCCACCAATTGATACCAAGGCTGATATACCTCCAATTCCACTACCAACAGCAAACAAATGCTTTTTTCCTGATGGTTTTTCGCGTTGTGTGGGTTTTTTATCAATAAACATTTTTATCGCTACAAATCCCATAAACAAAGAAAAGAAAACAGCCAAAGCCAAAGAACTCGCAAAAGCCACAATATAAGTGGCAAGAAATGTGCCTACAATAATACCCGGACTCATGCCTTTAACATAATCCCAGATGACCGCACCACGTTTTTGGTGTGCTAGCAAACTTGAAATTGAGGTCATAATAATAGATGCCATAGATGTCCCCAAAGCCAAATGGACAACCAACTCAATTGGAAAATCCAATGCTAAAAACAAACTGGTCAGCACAGGCACCATAATTCCACCACCACCAATACCCAAAAGCCCAGCCATAAAACCGACGACTGTGCCTAACAAAAGAAAGTAAATGATAAAACTGGGTTCTAGAATCATATTGTGAATTTGAAATTGGACATAAGAATAAGTTTATATTTTCATAAAACATACTTGCAAGTTAAATCGAATGAAATGACGCATTAAATAAATTCAACCCATTACTTTGAGATCAATGATATTTGATAAAGCATTAAAATCCTTTGCGAAACTCTGCGTCTCCTTTGTGCCCTCTGTGTTTCTTAACTTGATTTTGATCTTAATCCTGTCTCTTATACACATCTCCGAGCCCACGAGACAGGCAGAAA
>CAJXVJ010000145.1 GCA_913061105.1 uncultured Alcanivoracaceae bacterium
ACGAGATTTCTGCCTGTCTCGTGGGCTCGGAGATGTGTATAAGAGACAGACATACCATTAACTATATTAATTAGAGTATCAAATGTCAGAATTGTCAGAAAAAGAAATCGCTGAAATCAGAAGTCATTTTGAATTCTTTGACAGGAATCACAACGACTTATTGGAAGAACGAGAGTTCATTATGTTGTTTAAAATTTTAGCACCAGATGCCAGTCGTGAAATGGCCATTCGAGGATTTGAAACCATTGATGCCGATGGCAATGGTGGCATTGATTTTGAAGAATTTCTTGATTGGTGGCAAATGAATTGGACAGTGTTCTAAATAAGAGTTTAATTCTAATTCACAAACACAGCTACAATTGATACAGCACAGAGAAACCCAATTAGATAAAAAGAGCCGATTGATTCGGCTCTTTTTTATTTTAAATTTTTAACAACCTAACATCTAAGGACTTTTAGAATATTAGTGCGCTTCATCCCAATTAACACCAATACCTGTGTCTACTTTTAATGGAATATCTAGTTTTACCGCATTTTCCATTAATTGTCTCACTTGGTCAGTCAATTCATCGGCCTTGTCTTCTCGAATTTCAAATACCAATTCATCGTGTACTTGCATGATCATGCGAATGTCATCATTGTTTTTAATTCCAGCATAAACATCTAACATGGCTTTTTTAATGATATCAGCAGCAGTGCCTTGCATGGGTGCATTTATGGCTGCGCGTTCTGCGCCAGCTCTAATGCGTCCATTGCGGTTTTTGATTTCTGGAAAGAATAAACGTCGACCAAACAATGTATCAACATAGGCATTTTCTTTTGCTGATTCTTTAATATCTTTCATAAAATCAGCGACTTTTGGGTATTGTTCAAAATAACTGTTCATATAGCCTTGGGCTTCTTTTCTTGTTACACCTAATTGTTTGGCCAATCCAAAAGCTGACATACCATACATGAGGCCAAAGTTTATGGCTTTTGCAGCACGACGTTGGTCAGAACTAACTTTATCAAGTTCAACCTCAAACACCTGTGAAGCTGTTCGGCTATGAACGTCTTGGTTTTTAGCAAATGAATCCAGTAAATTCTCATCTTGTGATAAATGTGCCATGATGCGTAATTCAATTTGTGAATAATCGGCAGCCATGATTTTAAAGCCTTTAGGCGCGACAAATGCTTGGCGAATTCGACGGCCTTCGGCTGTTCGTATGGGTATATTTTGCAAGTTTGGATTAGAACTAGATAAGCGACCAGTTGTGGTTACAGCTTGGTGATAGGAGGTATGAATCCTGCCAGATTTAGTATTGATTTCAAGTGGCAACTTATCAGTGTAGGTTGATTTTAATTTACTTAGAGATCGATTTTCAATGATAATTTTAGGCAACTCGTGCTCTTCGGCCAATTCTTGTAAAACATCTTCAGATGTTGATGGCAAACCTGTTGGTGTTTTTTTAATGACAGGAATACCCTGTTCTTCAAACAATATCTCTTGTAGCTGTTTGGGTGAATTTAAATTGAATTCTCTGCCAACTAATTTATAGGCATGTTGTTTTAGTTCTTCAATTTTAACTCCCAGTTCATGGCTTTGAATTTTAAGAATATCGCGGTCAACCAGAACACCTGTTTGTTCAATTTTTGCCAAAACATTAACCAATGGCATCTCGATTTCTTGATAAACTTTTAATTGTTTTTCTTGTTTTGACAATAAGTCTTTTAGGGTTAAATGTAGCTGTAATGTAATGTCAGCATCCTCAGCTGCATAATGGGTTGCAACATCGATGGCGACTTGAGCAAAACCAATCTGTTTAGCGCCTTTGCCACAAATTTCTTCGTATTTGGTGGTTTGGATTTGTAAATATTGCATCGCCAAGGTATCCATGTCATGTCTGCCATTGGTGTCAAGTACATAGGATTCCATCAAGCTGTCGTTGTTTAATCCATTTATATCAATGCCATAGTTTGATAACACGTTCATGTCATATTTAAAATGCTGTCCAATCAGCTCGATTTCAGGGTTATTGATAACAGGTATCACAATGTCTAAAACCGATTGTAAGTCCAATTGTGAGTCGATGATTTTGTTGTCATCAATCAAGCTATCTTCAACATGGGCCAGGGGCACATATGCAGCATCGCCGGCTTCAAAAGCAAAGGATAATCCAACAATGTCAGCTTGCATGGGATTAATTGAAGTGGTTTCTAAGTCAAAGGCAACTATTTTGGCTTTTTCAATGTTTTTCATCCATTGTTTTAAAGTGTCCAGATCTTGAATACAAGTATAATCTTTCTTAGTTAGTTCTTGTTTTTCAGGTTTGGATGCCGGGGTATCTGCAGCAAACATGTCATCTTGACCACTGCGCTTTAAAGATTTTATACCACAGTCATCTGATAATTGATTCAATGCAGCAATGTCTTCATCTGTTATAACCAATTCGTCAACTTGACATTCAAGTTCAAGTTCTACATCAATAGTGACCAAGGCTTTTGACAACGGAATTTGTGGTAGGGCCTCACGCAGATATTCGCCAACCTTGCCCTTTACATCATCTGCATTTGCAATGATAGTGTCTAAATCCTGATGTTGTTTTAGCCATTTTACTGCGGTTTTAGGACCCACTTTATTCACCCCAGGAATATTATCCGAAGTGTCTCCAATGAGTGTTAAATAATCAATGATTTGTGCAGGCTCGACACCAAACTTTTCAACCACTCCATTGTAGTCTAGGACAGTATTGCGCATCGTATCAATTAGCATAACATCGGCATTGACCAATTGTGCCAAATCTTTATCGCCAGTTGAAATCACAGTTTTGAAGCCCGCATCTGTTGCCATGACTCCTAAGGTGCCCATGACATCATCGGCTTCTACACCGACTTTTTCAATCAATGGAATTCCCAAGGCTTTGATAATGTCCTTGGTGGGTTGTATTTGTGCCCTTAAATCATCCGGCATAGGAGGCCTGGTTGCTTTATATTGGTCATACATGTCGTGTCTAAATGTTTTGCCTGGAGCATCAAAAACAACTGCCATGTACTTCGGTTTATATTCACTTAACATGCGATTTACCATGTTTATCACACCATAAATCATACCAGTGGGTTCACCTTTTTCATTTTTGAGGCGTTGTAATGCAGGCACAAAATAAGCGCGGTATAAATAGGCAGAACCATCAACCAAATATAGAGTTTTATCAGACATTCGAATGTTTACAATTAAAAAGAAAGGATATTTTAGCATTTAGTTTGCTAAAAGCTCTACAGATTAAGTAATATGCTATTTTAATTTGTATGTTTACTCATGAAACACATTTTTATTTACCTTGTTTTAATATTCAGTTTTTCAGTCAATTCTGAAAGCTACAAAGATTTAACCATTCAAGAACTCAAAAAAGCAGCCCAATCAGATGATGAAGTAGCCATGGGTTATTTGGCAGAATCATACGAAAATGGTATAGCAGTTGATAAAGACATAGACAAGGCCCTAAAATGGTATATAAGATCTGCTGAGTTAAACTATGCACCGGCACAGTACAACCTAGCTGTTCTACTGCAGAGTGATGATGGAATTAAAGTAGATTTACCACAAGCATTTTTTTGGGCTGAACAATCTGCCGAACAAAACTATGCATCGGCTCAGTTCTTATTGGGCTCATTTTATGCTCTTGGTAAAGGCGTAATTGAAAACCAGTATAAGGCCCGTAAATGGTATGAAAAATCTGCCGATCAAGGCAATGCTATGGCACAATTTAATTTAGCGATAATGCTACTCAAAGGTGAAGAAGTCAAACAAGACAAGGAAGAAGGGATGGAGCTACTCAAAAAAGCAGCAAAATCAGGTCACGATCAAGCTCGAAAGGTATTGGATTTAATTATCGATCAGCAATAAAACACCACTGAGTATCTGAGAATAAACCTATGTTGTATCAGTTATATAGGTTAATGCCATTTCTATTACGACTGACGAAAGAATTAGGTTATAATAACTGTTCCATGAAATTACACATATTTTACAAATGAATTCAGAAAGTAACCAAGTTATCTACCGTAAAGATTACACACAACCCAATTATTGGGTGGATTCTGTAAATTTGGCATTGATGATTGAACCAGATTTTACATTAGTCAAATCTAAAATTGTATTTAAACAGAATCATGATATTGGTGAAAACACACTGATATTAAATGGGGTAGACATAGAGTTGCTTAGTGTTGTGATTGATGGTAAAAAACTATCATCTGAAGCCTACATTATTGATGATGAGTCTCTGACTATTAACAATGTTCCAGATACTTTTGAGCTTCAAGTTGAAAATAAAATATACCCCAGTAAAAACACAGCACTTGAGGGATTGTACCAATCTGGTGATTTTTTTCTGACTCAATGTGAAGCAGAAGGGTTCAGGAAAATAACTTATTATCCAGATCGCCCAGATGTTATGGCACCGTTTGATGTAACATTGGTGGCTAACAAAGAAGAATATCCAGTTTTATTATCCAATGGTAATCATATCAGTTCAGGCGACCTTAGTAATGGTAAACATTATGCTAAATGGACTGATCCTCATCCAAAACCCAGTTATTTATTTGCCACAGTGGCAGGGAAATTATCTTTTATTGAAGACAATTATCTTACCAGTGAGGGCAACAACGTCACTTTACGCATTTATGTAGAAGAAGAAAACCTTAATTATTGCCAATATGCGATGGATTCACTCATCCGATCTATGAAATGGGATGAAGAAAGATTTGGTTTGGCATATGATTTATCACAATACAATATAGTTGCAACCAATGATTTCAATATGGGAGCAATGGAAAACAAAGGCTTAAATATATTTAATTCTAAGTATGTTCTGGCACGAGCTGACACAGCGACAGATTCAGATTTTATTGGGGTTGAAGCAGTAATTGGTCATGAATATTTCCACAATTGGACGGGCAACCGCGTGACTTGTCAAGATTGGTTTCAATTGAGCTTAAAAGAAGGGTTGACCGTATTTAGAGATCAAGAGTTCACATCAGACATGCAATCACGTGCGGTCAAACGCATCGAAGACATCCGCATATTAAAATCGTTACAATTCAGTGAAGATGCTGGACCAATGTCACATCCTGTACGACCAGATTCATTTATTGAAATTAATAATTTCTATACCTTAACCGTCTATGAAAAAGGTGCGCAAGTGGTTGGCATGTATCACACTTTACTAGGCGAAGATGGTTTTCGTAAAGGTATGGATCTGTATTTTCAACGTCATGACGGGCAAGCAGTCACCTGTGATGATTTTAGAAAGGCAATGGCAGATGCCAATGATTACAATTTGGATCAATTTGAACGCTGGTACCTACAGAATGGAACACCTCGAGTAACGGTCAAAGAAAAATACAACAAGAAAAAACAAAAATACACATTAAAAATTAAGCAACACGCTCCTGTTAATGTTAATAAAGACGAATTTAAACCCATGCTTATTCCAATGAGAACAGCATTGTTTGATGATCAAGGCAATCATTGTCCTTTGGATAAAGATGGTAATACTGAGATTGTAATCGAATTAAAAGACAAGAAAAACAAAATAGTATTTAAAAATATTGTGAATAAGCCCATTGCTTCGTTGTTTAGAGGGTATTCGGCCCCAGTAATAGTCGATTTTGAGCAATCAACCAATGAATTAAGCCATCTCATGGCTTTTGATACAGATTCATATAATCGCTGGGATGCAACACAAATCATGTCTGGTAAAATTATCATGGATGCTTACAAACACATTTGTAATGGTAAAGATGCCATGTGTCCTGACTATTATGTTTCTGCGATTTCAAAAATATTAACAGACAATGAAACAGACCCAGCTTTATTAGCAGAGGCCTTATCATTGCCGAGCTTAAAAGCATTGATGATATCTATGAAAGACATCAAAGTAGATGAATTGCACCAAGCAAGAGAAATCATTAAAAAATCGATTGTTAATGCCTTAGAAATTGAATTTTTGTCGGTTTATAATCAAAATTTTGTAGAAGGTGCCTATAAAGTAGAATCTGCTGATATCGCTAAACGCAGTCTTAAGAATATTTGTTTGAGTTACTTAATGAGCTCAAGCAACCCAGATATTGTGAGATTATGCAAAAGCCAATACGATGAAGCAGACAATATGACTGATTCTTTTGCTGCACTGGCATTATACGTTCATAATAAATCTGATGGATACAATGAACTGTTAATGGAATTTTACGAAAAATGGTACGACAATGCATTGGTGATGGACAAATGGTTTGCATTACAAGCCACTTCTCCTGCATTCGGCACACTTGATAATGTCATAGAATTAATGGACCACGCATCATTTAGTATTGAAAACCCAAACAAAGTAAGGTCTTTAATTGGATCGTTTGCATCAAATAATATACTGCATTTCAATCAGGTTTCAGGTAAAGGCTATGAGTTTTTAGCTGATCAGGTTTTGGTTTTAAATAAGTTAAATCCCCAAGTGGCCTCAAGAATGGTTTCTATTTTTAACACATGGAAAAAATTTGACAAACCAAGAAGGGAGCTAATGCAACAGCAACTAAAAAGAATTCATCAGAGTGATAATCTCTCGCCAGATGTGTTTGAAATAGTTGATAAGGCATTAAATTAACATTGTTTAACTTTACATATCACTATTTAATGTAATAATATGAAATATTGGGAATAAATTAACAGTTATGAAAAAACAAGCACCAAAAAAACCAAACAATGGTAAAGATAATCAAATCAAGAAAGATTACATAAAACCTCAGTTAACACCTTTAGGTGATATCAGAGATGTCACTATGGGTGGCTCACCAGGTACGGGTGATAGTGGTAATGCTTTTGTCGAAAGACCTTTCTAATAATAATGAGTGCGTTACCTAAAGATACAAGATTCTCCAAAGAAGCAAATTTGTTATAAAATAGCAGATTCTTATTATTGTTCTGATACAAACATCGATGGGCTTGAATATCTAATTCAAGCCCATCGTCGTGTTAGGTTATCTAAAACTCCTCAAAAACCATCACCTATCACCAAAGAAATTTATAGCAAGGACACGTTAATCGGTGAAAATAACTACCCTTTAACAGTCATGAAAAATGATCTAGAAAATTACCATATTAATGTCAAATCTGATAATTATGTCATTGATAATGATTGCATATCAGCAGACATTTCGACAATTGATATGACCATTCTTATGGGGCCTGTTTTTATCCTTCATCTTGCAAAGAACCAAGTGTTTTGTTTGCATGCTTCAGCATTTCTTCTTAATGAAACCTGTTTTATTTTAATGGCAAATTCTGGTACTGGAAAATCAACGGTTGCCAGGTATATGGACAAACAAGAATCAGCACAACGTTTGGCAGATGACATTGTTGTGTTAAAAATTATCAACGACTCGCTCACTCTTATGCCTAGTTTCCCACAACTTAAACTCAGACAAGAACAACAATACAAAGGCAAAGATATTTGTCAAAAGACGATTTTATTGTTTGCCAAAAAATCAAATGATGAAACATCATTGTCTAAAATTGATGGATTTAATGGTATGAAGAAATTGATAGAGCACTCTGTTGCTAGTAAATTGTTTGCTCAAAAAGAATTAGATAGCCACTTGAAATTTTGTCATAAAACCAGTGAGTTAAGCACTGCTTATTATCTAAAATACCAACACAGCGAAAAAAGTTTACCACAGTTATATCAGGTGTTAAGTGACATTGCATGATATGGCAAAAGCATTGTTACTACTGCCAGCCAGTAGAAAACATTTATGTCTAATAATGTTACGGTTAAAACATCAAAGCTATGACGAAATAATTAATCAGAGCCATGAAAACAAACACAGTAATGTAGAAATTAATATTGTGGTTAAAGCTTATTTTTGGGCATCCAGAACCATCAAAAAATGCCATTGTTTACCCAGATCTATTGCTTTGTATCAGAAATTAAAAGCTTTAGGTTATCCCGTTGAACACAAGTTTGGTGTAAGCAAGCATGACCAATCATTGGCAGCACATGCCTGGGTAGAATACCAAAATAAGCCCCTTAACGAATCACCTGATTTAAAACTTAAGTTTAAAGTTTTAGAGAAAATATAACAGACCTTTATTCACTAATAATAGCAAGTCAGTTATCGTCTAATTGCCATCGTCTAATAATTCTTCTAATAAGCTTCTTTTTAACTTGTCTTTATCAGATTCAGGTTTATTTTCTGTTGATTGTTGATCAGGTTCGCCTTCTTTTTTTGATTTTTTATCTTTGCCAAAAAGAGAATCTAGCAGCTTGCCTTTTAGTTTATCTTTTTCTTTATCAATGCGTTCCTTTTGGGTGTTAAGGATTAATTGTTTGGCGTCAATTTTAATACTGGGCTCTAGTAAAGAGCCACTGAGTTTCACTGGAATAGCAATATTGAGTAAGTTTTTGTATTTTTCTGAAACCATCTGTTCAGGAATATCCAGTAACACGGGTTCGATTGTGCCATCAATACTCATGCTGTTTAAATCAATGCTAACATCGCCTGAAATTAACAGATACGGAGACTCAATTTTCAATACGTTGGTTTTTAAAATTCCAGCATCAATATCTGCATCAATTTGCATCAATGCAAAAGTTGTTTTTTTAATACCGTCATCAAGTCTTTGCTCAGTTTCAGGATAAAGCATGCTCAAACCTTGTTGCATCATACCAAACACATCAACACCATAGATGGCGCCATCTCCCAAGCTATAATCAATATGACCATGAGCAGTTTTCATGGGTGTAGCACTGAAAGGTTGATCAATATTTATGGCCATATTTAATTGACCAATACCGGTTAATAGTTCACTGCCAGCAATGTCAGTTAATAGGGGGCCAGCTTGGATTTTTGTCATGCTGTGATCAACTGTTACCTTATTTTTAATGGCTTTGGTGTCTACTTTAATGACCGTATTTAATTGTCCTTGGTAAAAATCTGCTTTGACAGGGTTGAGTCTGTCTCTTATACACATCTCCGAGCCCACGAGACAGGCAGAAATCTCG
>CAJXVJ010000146.1 GCA_913061105.1 uncultured Alcanivoracaceae bacterium
GAGATTTCTGCCTGTCTCGTGGGCTCGGAGATGTGTATAAGAGACAGGGCAAATTTTTTATTAATTCATGTAAAATTCCTAATATTCGTGAATATCAAACAATATTCACCTTTCTATTCCTTTTATTCACGATAAGAATGGAGTCTCATTCAAAACAAAAAAATGCAATTATGAAATTAGGCGAAAAAATAAAACTACTGAGATCAGAAAAAGAAATGACACAGCCAGAATTAGCAAGCAAAGCTGGGATTGAGCAGTCTTATCTATCGAAACTCGAAAATGAGAAAGGCACACCATCTTTTGATATAATTAACCGAATTGCCATGGCATTAGAAACCTCTGGTATTGGATTAATAGATACATTGAGTCAATCTTATGTTGAGGAAAATTTGTCACATATACCAGAAGTTGCTGCAGAATATGCTGTAATCAAGAAGAGGCGTGAAAATGCATTAAAAAAACGATTTATTGCTTCGGCTTTTTTTGTGGTCATTGGTATGGGCCTTGTTTATTCAGGCAGTAACAATGTGTTTTATCCAGAGAATGGTTATAATTATTATTCTGATGGTGTTATTAGAGAAGGAGAAACCATCTATCAGTATAGTGAGAATCGAATTAATGAAATCAATGAAACCAATGAAGAAAGGGATTTACGGCTAAACAATAATCGTGGCCGATATGATCGACAGTATCTTTTATCTACAGAAACCAATGTGCCAACCTTTATTAAAGATGTTGAAGGAGGAAGGCGCTTTTATAACCATTATAAAAATACAGAAATTAATAACATTGAAAATGATTTTATTTTGATATCAGGAATGATGTTAATACTATCAGGTTTTTTTGCATTTTTTTATAATATAAGATTTAAACCATAATTTTAATATTTACAGGAAATACAATTGAAGGGTTTATTAATGAATCAAGTAAATAATATATTCATTTAGTAACTTATTTTAAACTATATCGTTACTATTTTATAAACATTATATATTAAGCTATGTTTTGCCATTAATTTCATAATCTAATTTAGTAAAACACATTTAAAAAGAGACAATACAAATGTTATTTAATACACCAATTTTTTACTTTTTCTTTCTCATTTTCATTATGTTTTATGGCTTTGTATTTTTAAAGCACAAACCTAAGATATATTTTACCTTAGTCTCTTCTCTTGTATTTTATGGTGTTTGGAATTATAAATTTATTCCATTATTAGTTGGCAGTGCAATCGCTGATTACTTTATTGCTCAAGCCATTAGTAATGCGACAACACAATCTCGAAAAAAACAGTTTTTAACACTATCAGTATTGATGAATTTGGGCATCCTGGCATTATTTAAATATGCTGATTTTGCTTTAGAATCTGTTGCTGATTTTTTACTTTTATTTGGTTATAACGCCAACGTACCAACTCTTTCTTGGGTGTTACCAGTAGGGATTTCATTCTATACATTTCAATCATTGAGTTATACGATAGATGTGTACAGAGGTGACATGAAAGCCCGAAAAGGTTTGGTAGAATTTACCACCGCACTTGCATTTTTTCCACAATTAGTCGCAGGTCCAATTTTAAGGGCTCGACAAATATTGCCGCAATTCCATAAAATGCCTATACCAACTTGGGACATGGCCAAGACTGGGTTTCTATTAATTACCATTGGTTTGTTTAAAAAAACCATTGCCGATTTGTTGGCCGCTCCAGCCATGACTGCATTTGATGGGACAGCAGTGAGTTTGATTGAAACGTGGACTGGTGTATTGGCATTCGCAGGGCAAATATATGGCGATTTTTCTGGTTACAGTGACATGGCTATAGGTATCGCCTTGTTATTGGGTTTTAAGATTCCTTTAAATTTCAGGTTGCCTTATTTTGCCCGATCACCTGTTGATTTTTGGCGCAGATGGCACATCTCTCTATCAACCTGGTTGCGTGATTATCTTTATATTCCACTAGGTGGCAAGAATTCACGTTTAAGAAATATATTTATAACCATGTTGATTGGCGGTCTATGGCATGGTGCAGCTTGGACGTTTGTCGTTTGGGGTGCTTTTCATGGTTTTATTATTACTGCCACTCATTACTTGAGCCAAATGCCTGCTTTGGCTGGTTTTGTTAATTCTAAATCAAAAATTCTAACATTTATAAAATGGATGATTACTTTTTATCTAATTTTATTGGGTTGGGTATTATTTAGGGCAACAAGCATTGACTCTGCATGGGAGATTTTTGTAAACATGCACAGTCTATCAGGCTTACCATTACCTGGGTTACATGCAACAACAATTTTTATTCTTTGTGTTAGTGCTTTGTTAATCATGCACCTTATGGATAGTTTTGTCATTCATAAAGGCGAAAAATTTCAAAATAAAAAATGGATATTTTGGCCTGTATTAGTATTTATATTTTCACTTTGTTTACTTATCGGAGAGCCTAGTAATGAGTTCATCTACTTCCAATTTTAATACAGAGAGCAACAGTTCAATGAGCGTGAGCCCAAGAAAAATATACTTTAAAATTTTACTAGCTTTTGTCATAGGTACTGGGTGTTCCATGGGCCTTATCAGAGGCTTTACCTATATTATGGATGCCAGTGGAGATAATTTTCTTGGACGCGTTTTAGAATCAAGAGCAGCCTTGAAAAAAATAGTGAAAGAAGAGCATGATTTAGTCATGTTTTTTGGTTCATCCATGACTGGAGCAGGGTTTGCTCCCCGTCAATTTGATCAATCAATGCAAGAAAGAAACATTGATATTAAATCTTTTAACTATGGTTTTGGTGGTTTAAACCCATTTTTCCAAGATATTTTTTCAAGAAGAATCCGTGAAGAATTCCAACAAAATAACCGCCGTCTTGAATTGGCAATCCTTGAATTCAATCCGTTTCAAACCACAATCACTCGACACAAAAGGGCAAAATCTTTAGAGGATTCTTTTGAAGTGTTATTGGCATCCAATGAAGAAATAAAAAACATTACTTTAGATGATCCGACTCGTGGGGTTCGTCTATTAACTATAAAGCACTTGCGTGATGGCGTTTCTGCTGAAATGATTACAGGCTTTTTGGGCAGTGAATTTAGCATACCAAGATCAAGGACAGAAATACCAGAAGATGAAGAGCTAGAAAAAAAGTTCAATGAAATTGGCGAATTATTAAATGAAGCTTTTGCAAAGGAATATCCAAATTACGTGAATTCACAGTGGTCATATGATTGGCAAGGTGGAGGCACAATACCACAAGAAAGATCAGATGAAACATTAAAATTATTCGAAGAATATTATCGGCTTCAAAATCAAAATAATCACCGATACGATGATGACCGTTTAAGTAGAATTAATTCAGCTGATATTATTGAATTAAATTTTAGTGAAGGTTTGGTAGAGGCATATATCAGATTAATCAAAAACTTCCAACAGTTTTCTAATAAGGTAGAAGTGGTCTTGTTACCTAGAAATACCAAATGGATAACAAATTCTCCTGAAGGATTAAAACGTTTAAATGCAACCATAAAAAGAATTGAAGATGCAACAGGCATTACCATGAAAAATCATCAAGATTTATCAGTAATGAAACCAACTATGTTTAGAGATACCACCCATTTAAATCGGTATCAGGGTTCTGTGGCCTATACAAATTATATTGTAGAACAATATGCTGATTATTTAAAAAATGCCGATTAAATGATATCTAACTGTTTAAGCTTAGCTTTTACTTTTTTAATCAGTTTATTATCTAGGTTTATTGATGATTGCCATTCTATGGTTTTAAACCAATTTTTCACATCCGGAATTTCAAGCTGATATTCTCTGGCAATAAGCTGTTCTGCTAGGTCCGATTTTTTTAGGGTGTTTGCTGTTTTTAACACATTTTTCACCAGTGTTTCAATTTTTTCTCTGTGGTTTTTAAGTATTGATTTTCGCACACATGTTACAAAACAAGACCATGGAGTTGGAAAATCAGCAATTCTATGCATTTCACCGTTATCTACAAATGGTTTTGTCATAAACTTTTCCCATAAAAAGATATAGTTTCCGCCTTTTTTGAAGAGTTTTCTTGCTCCATCAAGATTATCAATGATTTTAAATTTAAGGGTATCTAAATTCAAGTCCAAAGATTCAGCCAATAAATAGGCCATCAAATGTGAGCCTGATCCATAGCGGCTAATAACAAATGTGGCATTTTTTAAATCTTCTATAGTATGAATGTCAGTTTTACTAGGAGTATGCACTCCCCAAATTAATGGTGTTTTCGTATAAAATGAAAACAGTACAAATTGAGTATCATCTTTTGCTAAAGCGGCAACTGCACCTTCAGTCAATAATGTTGCTACATCAATAGATCCATCATTAAGCGATTGAACCATTGCTCCAGTACCACTATAAAAGTCTGTCCAACTAGCATTAATATTAAACTCTATAAGAGAGCCTGATTCGATGCACAATTTCCATGGTAAATTAAAATGTTCTGGCACTCCGCCAACACGCAAATCTAGTTTTGAATTTTTGGATTTCATTCGTATATTTAATCAAATTGGGCTATTTCTTAACTTTTGCCATGGTCCTTGTATGGCTAATGTCATCCCAGGTTCTTTATGAATATTGACAAATAATGTATTTCCATCTGAAGAAAAGCAAGCACCAGCCCATTCTGATTGATAATTTGCAGCAATATAATAATGCTTTCCTTCAGGTGTTAGTCCAATTAGGCAATTCTTCTTTTGGCTGTTGTCTTCACAAATTATTAAATCGCCCCATTTGTTAAGTGTGATATTGTCAGGGCTATCCATGATACTGTTATCTTTGGCTTCATATACCAGTTCAATCGTGCCAGAGAGATTATCTTTGTTTGGTGTGTATTTAAAAAATTGGCCGATTTGAGCGGCTCCTCCTGACGTACAAGCAAAATATATACCATCTGAATGCGCTACTATCCCTTCACCTCGGACAAAGACTGCAGCACCTTTGTCTTTTGCTTGAATTCGTACGGTGTTTTTTTCAGGATCTGGTTCATCGATTGTAACCCAATCACAGGCATATTTTATTCCAATCTCAAGTGGGTTTTTACTGGTGTGTTTGATATTTTCATCGACAAATTTTAGGGCTTGTAATTTGCCTCCTTGGGCCAGTTTATCGTTTACATTTGGTATAAATCTATAAAAACAACCTTTCATATCATCTTCAGTTTGATAGACAACGCCGCTTTTTGAATCTATGGCAACGGCTTCTCTTCTAAAACGGCCCATTGCTTTAAGTGGTTCTGATTTTTGTAGTGGTTTAAAAGGGTCTACTTCAAAAGCATAGCCATGTCGTTTTTCACCATACTCCCAACCAGCCCCAAAACCTTCACTTACTTCTTCACAACTGATCCAGCTGTTCCAGGGTGTTTTACCACCACTACAATTTCTAATTGTGCCAGTTAAGCTTAAATAATGTTTTTTGACATTCATGTCTTTATCCAACCAAATGGTTGTACAACCACCAGAGACATTTTTATTATAGGCCAGTTCAGGTTCAGGTGACATATCATTATTGAATAAATTTAATCCAATCTCATGATTTCTTACTAAAACAATATCACCGTTTGTTGCTACAAAACAATCCATTCCATCGTGTTTGTCTGGGACAATGTGCCCATCTGACATGGTTTCACCATGCTTTGAAATAACTTTATAGGTAAATTCTTTAGGTAAATCACAGAGCCCATTAGGGTCAATGATTAAGTTCGAGAGGTCCCTTTTGTTGTTTTCACTAGCTTGAGCTGTATTTAAAGATAAAAGGGTTCCTCCAAGAGTAAGAGCAACACCAGATGATACTGTTTTAGTAATAAAGTTTCTTCGATTAGTGGTTTTTTTCATTGTAAAATCAAATTTGCATGTTTTTCGTGATTACATATTATAGCAGTTTCTTAATGATAAATTAAAGCAAGGTTGTTAATATATTGCAATAGAAATTTTTTTACATATAACTATTTTTATAACCAAATACAATTTAGTTTAATGTCAATAATCAAGTTAGGATATAATCTAACGTTTTATTAATACTGGTATATATCAATGCATAAACTTCTTTTGTTACTTTTAATCCTCACAAATTTAGTATTTGCGAAAGATTATATAACACCTCCAAGTATAGGATTAAGAACTGAAGTTTCATATGTGAGCCAAATGACTCTGAATTCAATTAAACACATTGAGGCCGATAAATGGCATTTGAGTTTCTCTTTAATTAGTAATATTCATAATGAATCAGCACAAGAAGTGACTATATTAGTTAGCAGGAAATTAGCACAAAGCTTAGAATTAAAAGTAGATTATGTTGTGGCTTATCTGACCCATTATAAAACCAAAATAATGGGACAGAAAAAATACTTACCCAATACAAATGGTGCAGTATTGATGGAAACTTATGGGGCAAACCCTGCCATCTTTAGATTTAATAAAAAGCTTGTCAGTCAATTACAAACCTATCCAAAACATGCCAAAGCCAATCCACAAAAATTTATTGATACCATTATTAATGGGATGTTTGAAAAAGATCCTAAAATTCAGGAGTTTTTTGTAAGGGAATTATTGAACTGGATTGATTTACATCAACATTTATCAAAAGAGCATTATGTCCGATTATTAAAAATCTATAATTCAAATACTGCAACAGATGATACGATAGCTGCATTTTTGGGTAGCAGTAATAGTTTTCAGCGTTCAGTTGGGGTTAAATCATTAAAAAATAAAGCCATCAATATATTAAATAACTTTCCTCTAGATTTAAACCCGTTTAATAATCAACCAAGTATGATTTATAATGCACTTTTATTCATAGAGACGAATGAATTGGGTAATTGGGAATTATATAGCAGATGGATGCATTGCAATATACCCAGTATTACAGAAAAGGCCATATTAAATCTAAAAAAAATAGATGCAGATAAAACAAACGAATTGATAAAGACTCGATTGCAAGATACCTTGTTAAAAGATACATCTAGGCGTGTTTTAAAACGTTTTTATGTACAATAATTTACACATAAAAAAACATTCAATTCAAGTTGTAATTATTGGTTCCATGCATTAGAATCTTGCCATCCATTTTAATGTTGAGAGATTGTATGAATATATTTACAAACCTAAAGCCTATAAATATTACTATTGCTTTAGTTTTAACCTTCATTTGTATCAGTGCAAATGCCAATGATAACGATGATGGTTTGTTGTTAGGAATGGCAATAAAACACGATACATCTCCTCCATTATTGGAATTATTAAGTCTGTACGAAGAATTGGAATTATCGGGTGAAATTGATGCTCCACAACCTGATTACATTGTACCTAATATACTTAACATTGATCCCAGCCCTGCTGAGACTGAATTTTATGAAAATAATCCCACACCCTCTGCTTCAAGAGGCGACGTTGGAACTAATGGTTTAGCTAGTCCTCCTGTACTAATAAGTGTAGATGGATATACCCAAAATGATAATGCTGCTGTTGGGATTGGTGGTGTTTCACCACCGGATACTAATGGTGATGTAGGCATTGATTATTACATTCAATATGTCAATTTAGGCTGGAAAATACTCAATAAAACCGATGGTTCAGTTGCCGCAGGTCCATTTAGAGGCAATACGTTTTGGGCCGGTTTTGGTGGGCGTTGCCAAAGTAATAATGCTGGTGATCCAATTGTTTTGTATGATAAGCAAGCCGATCGTTGGGTCTTTAGTCAATTTGTAAACCGAAACAATACTGCTGGTATACAGTGTTTTGCCATTTCTACCACCAATGATCCTTTAGGTCCTTATCACAGGTATCAATTTTTATTTCCTGGAGAATTTAACGATTATCCACACATAGGAGTTTGGGATGATGTCTCTGGTGATCGCAGTGGCTATTATTTTGTGACCCATGATTTTGGCAATAACGGCTTTAATCAAGCCTCTTATGCAGTGGTTGAACGTACGGCAATGTTAGATGGTAACCCTGCTCAGTTTGTTAGGTTTACAGATACATTTTTTAATGGAGCACCTAGTTTTGGTGCGTTACCAGCTCATTTAGAAAGTAAAGAATTACCACCAAGCGGCATGTGTAATCCTTTTGTTGCAGCCAGACCAAATCAAAGTGGTTATCAATTGGTCGAGTTATGTGTTAATTGGGACAATGCTGCTAGTTCATTTTTATCTGATCCATTAATTGTCAGTGCAGGTGAAAGTTTTAATCCTGGACCAGGTAGTATTAGTCAACCTGGTGGCGGAGCAGACTTAGATACTTTAGCGCAGTTTGGCAGAATTATGTACAGGGCTTCATTTAGAGCCTATCCTGATGAAGTTGGCTTGAAAGATACTATGGTGTTTACTCTACCAGTTGACATTGGTGGAGGCCATGCCGCGGTTAGATGGGCACAAATTAATTTCCCTGATGTACCACAGTTTGGAGATTTTATATTCAAAGATGGCTTTGATGGAGATATACCTGTAGTAGATCCTTACACAGTCCCAAATCAAGGTGAATATGCACCAGATTCAGACGATCGTTGGATGTCTGCTATTTCTATTGATAAAACTGGAAATATTGGTATGGCTTATTCAGCCACAAACAGCGCACAAAGTGTTTTTCCAGGAGTCAGATTTACCACCAGAGCACATGGTGATCCTGCAAATACATTAAGAGAAGAGCAGGTTTGTGTTGATGGAGGTGGAGTTCAAACTGGTAATAGTAGATGGGGAGATTATTCTTCAGTAAGTGTTGATCCTGTTGATGAATGTACATTCTGGGCGACAGTAGAGTATCCTTTGTCTACAGGTGGAAGCAATTGGGGTAATAGGGTTTGCTCATTTAAAATGCTAGAATGTGATGGGCCATCATTTAACCTAAGCAGTGATGTTTCTGATATAAACGTTTGTGCGTTAACTGGAGCTTCAAATGCTACAATTGATGTTGATTCAATTGTGAATTTCACCAATGATGTCTCTTTAGCATTCAACCTGTCTCTTATACACATCTCCGAGCCCACGAGACAGGCA
>CAJXVJ010000147.1 GCA_913061105.1 uncultured Alcanivoracaceae bacterium
GTTTTGTTATTTTAAGTGAGTGATTTTTTAGAATTGAGATTGGAAGCTAATGACGTAATATCAACAACAAAAAAAGTGGTGGTTATAGGTGGACTTGAACCACCGACCCCGGCATTATGAATGCCGTGCTCTAACCAGCTGAGCTACATAACCACTAGATTTTTTATAATATAAGTTAGCTGAGTAACTTAAGGGCGAGAATTTTCTTATTTATCTGTTCTTTTGTCAAGTAGATTTTTTGATTTTATGGTTTTTCTTGCTTTAATTTATCGGCTTGTTGATTTAGGGTTGAAATACATTTTTGTAATATAGATATCTCTCCTTCTGTTAAGGTTGATATCAAACGTTTTTCAAAGTCTATTGCCTTGGGTTTTACTTCGTTGATGAGCTGTCTGCCATTAATAGTTAAATTGTATCTTCTTGCACGTGCATCGTCTTTACAGGTGCGTTCTGTTATCAGTCCTTTTGATTCTAATAATTTCATGGTTCTGCTGATTTTAACTTTGTCCATTTGACTGTGCTCAGTTAATTCTTTGGCTGTTTGGTGATTGACATCAGACAAGATGGCCAGTACTCTCCATTCAGAAACTGTGATGTCATGTTGTTCCCTATAATATTTTGCTATGCCTTGGCTGATTTTATTGCTAAGGGCTGATAATTGATAAGGCAGAAATTTTTTAAGTTGCATAAATACCCATTTTTAGTTTCATTTGTAACTAAATGATTGAAATAGTTTCATTTGTAACTAATTATGCTTAGAATGTTGCTCAATTACAAGTAACGGGTTTAAAAATGACAAATGAGATAAATGGTTTTGGGTTTATAGAGTATGCTTCTCCTAATGCAGATGACTTGGATGTGTTGTTTAGAAGGTTGGGATTTAGCGCAATTAAAAAACACAAGACTAAAGACATTACATTATACAGGCAAGGCGATATAGATTTTTTATTGAATAATACTAAAGATTCATTTGCACAACAATTTTCAAATGATCATGGGCCATGTGCCAATGGTTTTTCTATCGTGTTTGATGATGCAGAAGCAGCACTTAAACATGCGATAGATAATGGATCCGAACCTCTTAAAGGCGATTTAGATTTGCCAGCTGTCAAAGGCATTGGTGGTGCGGTATTGTACTTGGTTGATAAAACCAATTATTCACAATTACTTGAAAATGATTTTGTAGAAATCGTTGGAATGAATCAAAACCCAACTGGTTGGGGCTTAACATTTATCGACCATTTAACCCATAATGTTTATTATGGGGACATGGAAAAATGGGGCAAATACTACGTTGATTTATTTCAATTTGAACAAATCAGATATTTTGATATTAAAGGTGCACAAACAGGTTTAACTTCTAAAGCCATGCGATCGCCAAATGGATCGGTTAAAATTCCTTTAAACGAATCACCAGATAAGAAATCACAAATCAATGAATATATTGATGAGTATAATGGAGAAGGTATCCAGCATATCGCTCTATACACAGAAAATATCTATGAAACCATTGAATCAATTCAAGCAGCTGGTGTTAATTTTTTAGACACGCCTAAAACTTATTACAGTATTATTGATAAACGTGTTTCTAAACACAACGAAGATATTCCTAGATTAGAAAAGAACAGCATTTTAATTGATGCTGATGAAGAAACGGGTGAGGAAATTTTATTACAAATCTTTACCAAAAATGCCATTGGTCCTATTTTCTTTGAGATCATTCAACGCAAAGGCAATCAAGGGTTTGGTGAAGGAAACTTCCAAGCGTTATTTGAATCGATTGAAATGGAACAGAAAGAACGCGGATTTTTATAATGAAAAACTGGATCAATACATTTAAGAAAGAGGGTGATGTGGCCAAACAGGCTCATTATGATTTGCCTGATGGTACATACGAACGTGAAGTAGGCAAAGAAGGCTTTTTTGGCCCAGTAGCGCATTTTTATCACAAAAATATGCCAACAGGTTGGATAGATTTTGAAGGTGATTTACAACCAAGGGCATTTGATACAAATAAGATAGCAGATGTAGAAAAAAGCCCTTACAAATCACCAGTCATTATGCACAATGCTTCAATAAAAGTGCGCATGCTAAAAATTGAAGAAAGCATGAATCACCTGGTTAGTAATGCAGATGGTGATGAGCTGTTATTTATTCACAAAGGAAATTTAGTAGTCTACTGTGATTATGGGCACATTAAATTATCTGAGGGTGATTATTTTATGCTTCCGCGATGTACACGGTGGCGTTTAGAACTTGAAGAGCATTGTGAAATATTAATGATTGAATGTACCAATGCCCATTATCAATTCCCAGATAAAGGATTATTGGGGCCCAATGCCATTGTAGATCCGGCTGTTTTGGAAGTGCCTGCAATAAATGAAGAATTTAAAGCACAACAAAATGACGATGAGCAATGGTCTGTTCTGATTAAATATAGAAATAAAATGTCATGTCAAGTTTTTCCATTTAATCCTTTAGATGCAGTAGGTTGGAGAGGAAACCTCATGCCAGTTAAATTAAATTGGAGAGATATTTCACCCCTAATGAGTCATAAGTATCATGTACCACCTTCAGCACATACGACTTTTATGGGAAACCGGTTTATTGTTTGTACTTTTGTACCGAGGTTATTTGAAACGGCAGAAAAAGCATTAAAGATACCCTTTTTTCATAACAATGATGATTACGATGAAGTGTTGTTTTATCACATGGGAAGTTTCTTTTCTCGTGATAATATTCATCCAGGTATGATAACTTATCACCCACAAGGATTTGCCCATGGTCCACATCCTGGTGCTATGAAAAAAGCCTTTAAACAGGACAATGCCATGACTGATGAAGTGGCTGTGATGATTGATACACGTGATCCTTTGAATATAACAACTGAGCTAGAACAAACGGAATGGAAAGAATACGTAAATAGCTGGAAGCCAAAATAGTCCATGATGTAGGGTAAGATTGCCCGCCAATGGTAAAGTCTATATAACAATTTAAAAAATGATGGGCAAGGCCTATCTTACAAGAGAAAAAATATGAAATTAGCAACATTAAATAACGGCAGCCGTGATGGCCAATTAATCGTCGTTAGTCGAGATAACCGTAATGCTGTCATTGTAGAGAGTATTGCAACTACCATGCAAGATGCGTTGGACAATTGGGCAGAAGTATCAGTTGAGTTGACTGATGTATACAATAAACTCAACAATGATGAAATTACTGATGTGTTTGATTTAGACACAAAGATGTTAGACGCTGCCATGCCACGGTGCTTCCAATTTTTAGATGGCAGTGCTTATTTGGCTCATGTAGAACGTGTGCGTAAGGCGCGTGGTGCAGAAATGCCACCAAGTTTTTTGGAAGATCCATTGATGTATCAAGCCACCAGTGACAGTTTTTTAGCAGCCCATGCAGATGTAGTTGTGACCAGTGAAGATTATGGTATTGATTTTGAATCTGAGGTTTCTGTTATTACTGATGATGTGCCTATGGGTGTATCTGTGGAAGATGCGGCCAAACACATTAAATTACTTTGTATTATCAATGATGTCTCATTACGAAATTTAATCCCTGCAGAATTGGGCAAAGGTTTCGGGTTTGTTCAATCAAAACCTCCAACTGCCTTGTCGCCTTTCTTTGTCACACCTGATGAGTTGGGAGAGGCATGGAAAGACACAAAAGTACACTTGCCATTGCACTCGCGTTTAAACGGTGAATGGTTTGGTTTTCCTAATGCTGGAGTAGACATGCAGTTTAATTTCGCACAACTAATTGCTCATGCGGCCAAAACAAGGCCATTAGAAGCAGGTGCAATGATAGGGTCCGGAACAATTGCAAACGAAGATGAATCTTTGGGCTCTTCTTGTTTGGCTGAAAAACGTGTGTTAGAAATCATTAATGATGGAAAAGCTGTCACTCCATTTATGCAGTTTGGTGATGACATTGAAATTAAAATGATCAGCGAGCAGGGCGATAATATATTTGGTACAATTCATAATACCATTGTAAAAGCATAGATTTAAATTTTTAGTATAAAAAAAAGGGATGTAAATTCATGATTTACATCCCTTTTTTATTCATGATTTAAAATATTAAATCATTCTTTGTCGCTTGTCATTGAAAGCTCTTTTTCATGTTTATAAATTGTGTAAGATGAAGAATCGATACTGCTTGAATAGTTATCAAACAATTTATTTGCTTCATCTTCAGAATCAAGCACTCTTACTACGAACTTATAAAAACTTTCTTCAAGTGGTGCCATGTCGGCAAAATTTGCAAAGGGTATGGCCAATGAAACATCGGTATCACCAGAAACAGGGTATGCCCACCACCAGCTTTTGTCCCAATTGTGGTCTTTAGCAACTTTACTCATGGCTGAAATAGCCTTGTTCATTTTCTGTCCAGAACCACTTTTTACTTTCATGTTGGTAACACCAACGTAGTTAGCAACTGTGCCTTCTTTCCAATGGCTGTTTTTACTGTCTGTTTCAATGAAATCATGTGAGTAGGATTCAACATGTGGATGAACTAACTCATTCCAGTTTTTACCTGTGCCTGCAGTTTTTGTCCATTCAATGTATGAATCTTGATCTGACCATTCGTAACAACAAGCCCTTACTATATACTTGTTAAGTTCACTACCAGTTGTAGGAGTGTAAACTTGCCACATTCTAGGGTCATTCTTTTCTGATCTGAATGCCATATGTGCCTTAAGGCCATTATAAAATTCTTCACCGTGACCATCTTTAGGTACCACATTCCAGACATCTGCGATGCGTTGTGGTTCTTTTTCTTTCTCATCCGCTGCAAAAGTCAATGCCGGCATGGTTAATAAACAAAATATTAAAGTATAAATATTTCTCATTTTTGTATCCCCCGATTAATTAAATGTTCAAAGAGTATATATTATTTTTGTATATTTGTAAATAATTTAACACAAAGCACTTTTTGCAGTGCATTGTGCATATAAACTTATCTTTGTTTGAATTTAGGAGGTGAGTTTTTAATTTGATAAAAGAGTTATATGGGAATCATATAACTCTTTAATGATGGGATAATCAATTATGCAATATGGTCTTTGACTATTTTAGGCTTGTCTTCTATGACTTTATTGTCATTATTGTTAATGCTAATTTTTCTAGGCTTCATGGCCTCAGGTATTTCTTTCATTAACTGGACATGAAGTAAACCGTTTTGCATTTCGGCTGTGGTCACTTTTACATGATCGGCTAATTGGAATTTGCGTTCGAAAGAACGGGTTGCAATACCACGGTGTAAGTATTTTCTTTCTACATCATTGTTGGTTTTGCCACGAATAATAAGTGTATTGTTTTCACTAACTATGTCTAAATCATCTTGACTAAAACCAGCAAGAGCTAGAGTAATTTGGTATTTGTTTTCTTCCAGGTTTTCGATATTATATGGTGGGTATGATGCATTACTGCGGTCAATTCTGTGTGCTTGATTCATCATTTGTGCCATGCGGTCAAAACCAACGGAAGTACGGAATAAGGGGGTTAAATCTAAGTTCATAATATTCTCCTATTAAGCAATATTTTAAAAACTGTTCATGTATATTGAACTGTTTGTTACGCTTAGCTCTAATGAGCCTAAGCAAAATTATTTTTTGTTAATCCCTAACGGCAATTAACATAAACTATATAATACTCAATCAATTTTTTTCAAGTTCTAATCGGTTTCTTTTTCAAATATTTTATTCCCAGCCACCCATGTTTGTATTACATTGGTTTTTGAGATGTCATTGGCATCAATGTTAAATATGTCTTGGTCAACAAGTATGAAATCAGCCCATTTAAAAGCCTCTAAACTACCCAATGAACTTTCTTGTCTGTTCGCTAATGCTTGGTTAATGCTATAACTGGCTAGAATTTGAGTCATATTCATTTTCTCTGAAGCATTGTATGTTTTGTTAGTTTTGTTATTTTTTCTGGTTGCGGCGGCTTGCATACCTAAAAAAGGATTGGCATTTTCTATTGGAAAATTGGAACCAAACATCATCTTGGCATTAGTTTTAGACAAGGAATTCCAAACATGTAAGTTTTTTGAACGACCTTCTCCTAATAGTGTTTTTGATTTAGGTAAGTTATTTATGGCTTCATAGGGATTTACGGATAGAAATAAATGTTCAATGCTATTGTTTATCAAAGCTTGTTCAGTCAGTAATGAAGCCCCTGTTATTCTGTTTCTAAAAGTGCTGTTAACAATGTTTTTATTGGAAAGTAGTTTTAATGCATCATTTGTGCCTTTGTCTCCATTGGCTTGCAACAGTATTTGCCAGCCTAACTGTGTGTTTTTTTCAATTTCATCGCTTAAATAATTAAGAGGTTGAATAACAGTTCCTGTATTGGTTTTGTCATTATCATATGGAGCGTATAACAAGGCTTCTTGTGTAACAATATCACCATCAATAAAATATTTAATCGAATGTGTGTGGAGAAATTGATGTTCTCTGTGGTAATGTCCATAAGTCAGCATGCCATCAAATGCTTTGTCAGCTGAAGTTAAAGGTGCATTGATTCGAATGGGCAATTGACTGCGGTTGGCCAAAGACCTTAATGCGTTATAAGTTTTATTATCAATGCCTTTTTCATTGATAGAAGTAATGCCTAAGCTAGCAAGCTTGTTCATTTGTTTAATTAATAACGGGTAGGACTCAATGGGGGTAATTTGAGTGATGTGCGGTTGAATGATATTCAAAGCATAGTCAATATATATGCCTGTGTGTTTGCCTTGTTTATTAAATATTATTTGCCCTGATTTGGGTTGGGTTTTATATTTAGCTGCCCGGGTAAAATGAATTGTTCTAGAATTTGCCCAGCCTATTTTATTGTTTTTGCTTTTAATCCATATAGCGGTATCTGTATCTATGCTATCCAGGTCATGCTTAGTTGGGTAAACCGGCTTTTTCCAAATTGTATGGTCCCAGCCAAATCCCTCAATCCATCTTTTCTTTGGGTGGTCATCGATAAATTGTTTGATTTTATCTAAGGCTTCTTGTTTGGTTTTTATGCCGCGTAAATCAACTTGTACCATCGATTTTGCTGCTAAAGTAATGTCCGTGTTTGCATCATGTAAACCAGGCAACAGTGTTAAGCCATTGCCGTCAATAAGTTTGGCACCTGGATATTTTTCAACTAATTTATCGCTACTGCCAATTTCAAGAACCTTGCCAAATTCAAAAGCCATTGAGTTGAACACAACCAATTCATTGTTATTTATGCTGTAACCTTTTACATTTTTTATTAAGGTCACTTCGGAAAAAACTAACTGGTTAAATAGGGTTAAGCCAATGGCAATCAGGACTTTAAACTTCATATATTTTATTGCTCAGCTTGAAAGATTTTTTTACCAGCGACCCAAGTTTGTAAAACTTTAGTTTTCCATATGTCTTGAGGGTTAACATCGAATATATCTTGATCTACCAAGATAAAATCTGCCCATTTGCCAGCTTCTAAACTGCCCAATGTGTTTTCTCTTCTATTGGCATAGGCTGCATTAATGGTAAATGATTCTAAGGCCTGGGTTACGGTCATTTTTTCAACTGGTATCCAGCCGCCTTCAGGTAAATTATTTCTGTCTTGGCGTGTCACAGCCGCATGTAATCCAAAGAAAGGATTGGCCAATTCTACAGGAAAATCAGATCCTGAAGCAATGGTGACGCCTTTTTTAATAAGCGTTTGCCAAGCATAAGCACCACGTAATCTTTCTCGACCGACTCTGTCTTCTGCCATATTCATATCAGATGTGGCATGTGTTGGTTGCATTGATGCAATAATATCGTACTCTTTGAGTTTGTTTAGTTCATCAAATGCAATAATTTGGGCATGTTCTAGTCTATTTCTTAGTTCTTTTGTTCGGGCTCTTTCATCACCCAATATTTCAATGCCTTGATGGTTGGCTTTGTCACCTATAGTATGGATAGCTGCTTGCCAACCTTGTCCTGCATTGGCAAAGACATGTTTTCGGATAAAATCAACAGTTTGAACTTGTAAGCCTGATGTTGAGTGTCGATCATTATAAGGTTTCAGCATTGTGGCTCCACGAGAACCCAAAGCGCCATCCAATACATATTTAATAGAATGAATTTGTAAGAATTCACCCTCATCAGAATAGGGACCATTGGCTAGCATTTTATCTAATACACTAGAGCCTGATGCTAACATGACATTGATGCGAATGTGCATTCTTTTTTCTTCTGATAAAGTACGGTAGCCGTCATAGGTTGGCCAATCAATTCCTGCATCATCAACCGACGTGATACCAATAGAAGCCAAATAAATCAATGCTTGATCTAACAATACATCATGGGTGTTGACTTGCTCAACATTGATGGCATCAAAAATAATGTCCATGGCGTTATCGACATAAATTCCAGTTTGTATACCATTCGTGTCGACAATAATTTCACCACCCGGCATGTCTTTTAAATGTGTGTTACTTTTAGCAATTTCCATGGCTTTTGAGTTGGCCCAACCAGCATGGCCATCGACTCTTCTAAGCCATATGGGTTTGTCAGTATTTAAAGTGTCTAAGTCGGCAGCAGTAGGAAATTTTTTGCCTTCCCATAAAGCTTGATTCCAACCACGCCCAAGTATCCAATTACTCTGAGGGTGTTCGTCTATGTATTTTTGAATGATTTCTAAAGACTCTTTAAGTGAAGTTACGCCCATTAAATCCACTTCGTTTGTTAATTTAGCCAAGCTAAGAACATGCCCATGTGCATCATGTAAGCCTGGTAAAATGGATTTTCCTTGGCCATCAATCATCACAGCTTCTGGATATTTTAATAATAGAGCTTCTTTATTCTCAATTGATAGTACTTTGCCATTTTCAAACGCCATGGCGGTAAATTGTTGGCGTTTGTGCTCGTTAATGGTGTTGCCTTTGATGTTATGAATAACCGTAACTTCTGCAAAACAATTAAGGCTGTCTCTTATACACATCTCCGAGCCCACGAGACAGGCAGAAATCTC
>CAJXVJ010000148.1 GCA_913061105.1 uncultured Alcanivoracaceae bacterium
CTCGTGGGCTCGGAGATGTGTATAAGAGACAGGTGTTGGTAACGGCTGTACTATAGCTGATGCCATAAAAAGCGCCAATGATGATTCTCCCACTGGGAATTGTGCGGCAGGATCAGGGGCAGATACCATTGTGACACCAGATGTATGGTTTCTCAATTTAACTTCAACATTACCAACCGTAGCTTCCGATATGACCATTACCACCCAAACAGATGCTGGTAAAGTGGTTATTTCTGGCCAAGAACAGCATCGAATTTTAAAAGTAACAGGAAGCAATACTGATTTGACATTGACAAGGGTAGACTTAGAGTATGGTTTTCGATCTGATCTTTCTAGTCGAGGAGGGGCAGCTATATTGATAGATGATGCCACAGTAAACATTTATGATTCTAGGTTGTTCCGTAATATATCAAATGACAACAAAGGAGGTGCCATATTCATAGAAGGCGGAGAAATAAACATTCATAACTCTTTGCTAGAATACAACACTTCTCAATCTGGCAGTATAGGCGTTGTTGATAACTGGTTTGGTGGTGCAATCTATTCCCATGAAGCAGAGGTTAATATTACCGAAACAACATTTCAAGGCAATTCAGCATCTAAAGGTGCCAGTGTCTATATTGAGGGTGGCAATTTGCTTTTAGAGCGCAGTTTAGTGGGAGACATTATTTCAGGTATTCATGGTGAAGGCGTCGTTGCGGATATTATTAATACCACATTTAATATTGCAACTCCATCAGCATATACTGATAAATTATTAGTATTTGGTTCCTTTTCTTCAGTGACACTTAATCATGTTTCTGCAAATACTTCTTTGCTTGTTCAAGACACTATTCTAAATGTTAGCAATTCTTGGATAATAGACTGTCGTACACCAGACAGTACATGGGTTGTAGATACACACAATGCATTTGAATCTAATCATTGTAATGGTAACAGTGGTTTTACACACGAATTGTTGCCCTTAAATGACAATGGTGGACCCACTCAAACTCGGGCTTTGCCAATAAACTCAGATTTAATCAATGCTGGTGATGTCAATTATTGTGCATCTGAGGATCAACGTGGTGAAGATCGAATTGGATTATGTGATATTGGTGCCTATGAAGCCAATGGCTTTGCAGATGTCTCTGTCAATTTTGAGATTTCAGATGCTGCACCTTTCGCCAGTAATCAAACCATTATTTATACCGCAAAAATTAAAAATAATGGCCCAGGTATTGCCAATGCAGTAGCAGTACACCTAGATACCAATAACGTTTTTATAGATAGTATCGATTCTCCACTGTGCAATAGTTTTCCTTGTGTTATCAACAACATACAAGATCAACAAGAAATCATCATTCCAGTTAATATGACAGTTGGATCACATAGCCTTAATGAATTTGAAATTATTCTTGAAGCTGGAACCTCAACAAATTCAAATCATGAAGATTTTGACGAGGATGAGCCTTTTCCTGTCACAAATAATATAGAAAATGAAATTTTTCAAGTTGTTGCCGGTGCTGATATGCATATTGATATGGAACTGTTAACTAGCCCTCCATATTTCGTTGGTCAAACAATTAGCTATCAAGCCACACTTAAAAACCTTGGTCAACAAATGGCCACAGGCATCACTTTTGACTTCATACCTATAAACCTATCTGATACAAGCTTTACCGGTTGTTCCTCAGTGAATGGACAAACTTGCAATACCTTGAATTTGCTTGATGTAGAATCAAGAGTAGTGACAGTTGATGCGATGATTACAGACAATCAATTTGATGCCACAGGTATTGTATCATCAGCTTTATTAGATATTAACCTAACTAACAATACAGATGATCAACAAAATGGCGGAGGTGTTAATGAAACCGATATCAGTGTGGCCATGTCTCTGGTTCAAAATGGACCAATTTATAGCGATCAGTATATGCAATTTGAAATTAGACTCAAAGGCGGTGCAGAAGATGCATCAAATGTAAAAATTTGGTCAGAATTTCCTGGTTCAATTACCATTAGTCACAGTGGTTGCCCATTTTTACCCTGTACCATTCCTTTGTTATTGGCAGAAGAGGAAATGGTGTTTTATTTTGATTTTTATGCTCCAATAGTAGATGTTACAGCAGGTAATACTTACAGGCACCGTATTTTTGTGCTACCAGGTCAGCAAGATACAGATTTATCTAATAATGAAATTATTATTGAAGGACCACTTAATCCTGTCGCTAATTTAGCCATATTCGCAGATATCATTACTCAACCTCCTTATTATCAAAATCAAGAAGTAGAATACCAGTTTCGGGTGATTAATGCAGGCATAAACACAGCTAATAATGTGAACATTAGTGCAGGTGATCCAAATCTTGAGTTAATGTGGATTCAAGGCAGTCAATGTTCCACTCTTGCCTGTCAATTATCAGAATTATTATTCACACAAGAAGAATACATCACTGCAGTATATCGAATCAAACAACCAGGAGCGTTTAACTTAAAAGCAACAGTAAACGGTGATGAAATGGACTTGGATACCAGTAATAATACAAGTTCTGTCTTTGCCAATGCCAGTGAAATACCAAATGACATAATATTTGAAGACAGTTTTGATTGATTGTTCCTAATAGATTATCCCGAATTGTTGTTTCAAGCAAAAATAATTCGGGTTAATTATTTTTTATTTGACCTTGGTATTTAAATGATAATTGTAAATTACTAATAGCTAATTGCCTGTTATAATCCCATACAATGAAAACATTTGATTTATACAATGAAAGTTTAGACGGTACCAAGCTTATTGAAGCCAGTGCCGGCACGGGAAAAACATTTACATTGTCTGGTTTGTATATTCGTTCTATAGTCGAAAAAAAACTTCTACCTGAAAACATATTGGTTTTGACTTTCACCAAAGCTGCTACAGCAGAATTAAAAACGCGTTTGCGCAGCCAATTGATTGAATGCAAAAATCATTTGTTGAATATTGAGTTGGTTGAAAGTGAGGATAATCAAGCACTTTTTGAGCTGTATGAAAAATACAGGTCAAATCAAAGTGCGCTTAAATACATCGAATTATCTCTGATATGCTTTGATCAAGCAGCTATTTACACGATAAATGGATTTTGCCAGAAAGTTATAGATGATTACAACAGTGATTGTGGTTCACCAGTTTTTGATGAATTAATTAACAGCAAAGAGTCTGTTAAAAAGTTCGTATATAACTTCTGGAGGATACAACAAAACAACACACCCAGCGAGTTTCTGGCAATGTTACCATCATTAGATGACACCATTTCAACAATAATAGACTTATTGAACAAAAGTCATTATCGCCATATTAAACCTTTAATTGATTGGAGTGATAACGGTAAATTGTATTTACAATATCAAACAATTAAAGAGATGTGGAATGAATCTCAAGAATTAGTATTAGACTATATGTTTTCAGGTGATTTTGGTCGAAAATTCCCTACAAAAGCAAAAGAAAAATACCGTAAAGCGATGGATGATTTTCTCGATTATTTCATTGTCCCAGATACAAATTTTGTGGAAAGATTTAAATTGGAGTTTTTGGAAGAAGAGAGAAAAGCCCAAAGCGATATTGACCACCCAAAATATTTAAATGAATTTGAAAAGTTTTATAATCGATTATTTTACGCGTATGGTAGTGGAAAACCAGGCAACAATCTCGCTATCAGTTATATATACGAATGTTTTAATTATGTGCAAGAGCGCTTGTCTGATTTACTCAATGAAGAAGGCAAGTATAATTATTCAGATCAAATCAAGGTGGTTTATGAAAGCATAAATACCAATCAAAGATTAGTCGAAAAAATTGCCAGCCAATGGCAATGTGTGATGATCGATGAGTTTCAAGACACCGATAGCATGCAATTAGAAATTTTTGAAAAATGTTTCAATGATGGCAAACATGATTTGATTTATGTGGGTGATCCCAAGCAAGCCATTTATGACTTTCGTGGTGCTGATGTGTTTGTTTATAATCAAGCCAAAAATCAAACCCAACAACAGTTTAATCTTGTAACCAATTGGCGCAGCAGTGATAAAATGTTGGCTGCCAGTAACGCCATGTTTGATTATGAAAATTCATTCAAATTTCCATGGCTAATTTTCACACCTTCACATGCTAAACCTGATCAAAAACGGCAATTGATTGATAAGTATGCACCAGTGGCTATCATTGATTGTGATGCAGTATCTAGGAAAGAAAAGTTTGCACAAGAAATCAAACGCTTTTTACATGAGGCAAATATTTCTGGAGATGAACAAGAGGAAATTAAACCAGAGAATTGTGCCATATTAATCAGTAACAATAAACAAGGTCTAGAATTGTACGAATACCTGTTATCGGTTGATATCAGTGTGAGTTTGGACAGTGATTCTAGTGTTTTTTCAACAGAAAGCGCCAAACAATTGTACTACTTTATTCGTGCCATCAATTACCCCAGTAAAAACCATATATTTACAGCAATGCATGGTTTGTTTTTTGGTGTTAGTCTAAATGAATTGCAACAATTAGACATCGATCAATACAAAGAATTATTTGTCGATTACAGATTGGCAAGTCACAAAAGCAATTTGAAGGATGTCATCGATACTGTCTTTTATGAAAAACAGGTTTATCACCGATTGCTACAACGCATTGATGGTGAAAGGCATTATACAGATCTACAGCATTTAACCGAATTGTTACAAGTGCAAATTGATGAAGGCCAAAACAGCAACCAACTAGAGCAATGGTTGGCTTATCAAATTCATCAAACCGATACAATGCAGGAAGACGACCAACGCAAACGACGTATAGAAAGTGATGGCAAGAAAATAACCATAATGACCATTCACAAATCTAAAGGCTTAGAATTTGATCATGTTTTTATTCCATTTGCCGACAGCGTTAAGGTCAAATCTTCCAAGAAGAACATTAATTTACGTTCCTGTTTGGCCACACATGATGACAATAATCGGGGTGTTATTTATTGGAAACACTCCAAAAATGCACGAATTAAATATGAATTAGAGAAAAGGGCTGAGATTAACCGACTGTTATATGTGGCAATAACGCGTGCAAAACACCGCGTGTATATAGGGCTAGACAAACAAAGCAGAGCTTATTCAAACTTATCCATTGCAGAATTAATAAAACAAATAGAAAACAATAAAGACATGTGTAGCACAGTTAATTCTGAGCATGTTTATGTAAACAGAACGACCAAAGGAAAAATGGAATTAATAGCACCGCAAAAATTTGAACGTTTTTTGGGTAAACCTCAAACAATTTATAGTTTTTCAGCCTTGAGTAAAAAGCAAAGCATTACCTATGAAGTCATTGATGAAGAACAAACTGAATTAGACTTTGGTAATTATTTTCAATTTCCAAAAGGTGCAAAAAGCGGCACCATGCAACATGAGATACTGGAGAACCTAGAGTTTACTGCCGATTTCTCAGAAATAAAAACTGAAGTTGAGGCTCAATTACAACGCAATCAATACGATTTGCAATGGTCTGATTGTTTGACCCAACAAATGCAAAGGATAATGAACACTTATTTATGGGAAGGTGGTCCTCAATTGTCGCAATTACAAACCAGCATTGATGAAATGGAATTTATGTTGCCTGTTGGGTCAATTGATAATCACACCATCAGTCAATGGTTATCAACTCACAGAGGGCAACCCGTTCATTTTAATCAAGATGACATGCGTGGTTATTTAACTGGATTTATTGATTTAATTTTTGAATACGAGGGAAAGTATTATGTGGTTGATTATAAAAGTAATTATTTGGGTCAAAAAATTTCAAACTATACAAGCAATAATCTAAAGCAAGCGATAGAACACCATTACTATGATTTACAATATTTGCTGTATTCTGTGGCTTTGGTTAAATATTTACAAATAACTTTGGATGGTTTTGATTATCAAGCCCACTTTGGAGGCGTTGCTTATTTATTCACCCGTGGCATTAATGGCAATACCGGGCAAGGAATTTATTGTAATCAACCCAGCCAACAGTTAATTGAACATATGATAGGAGAGTTCTGTGGCGAATGAAAACCTATCAAGAATAATCAGTCATTTTTTGCATTCACAAACTAAGAATCCCGATGTAATAAAGCTTGGAGTTGCAATTCAAAATCAAATTGAGAGCAATGGCAGCACTGCTATAAAATCCGAAGTTGTGTTAGATGATGCAATTATCAGTGATGATGGAACAAGTGGTTATATTGTTCAAAAAGATGGCCAAGCTGGGTTCCGTCGTTTTTACAACCAAGAACAAAGAATAAAAACTGACTTCATCAATGCACAAACACTTATTTTGGACAAAGAAGCAGTTAAAATTGCCATTCAAAAAGTTATGGTACTGTTGGATCTAAGTCATCCCAACTCAATAGACCTCCAATGGCAAGCTTGCCTATCTTGTCTGCAACAAAGCCGTTTTATTTTAACAGGAGGTCCAGGAACTGGTAAAACCACAACCGTTGTGCGTATGATGCTTTTATATCTGTTATTGAACAAAAATAAAAATATTGCCTTGGCAGCACCAACAGGAAAAGCCGCCAATCAAATGATGCACAGTATTAATCAACAATTAAATGACTCTGAACTGCCTGATGATATTCAGCAAAATACCAGTTTAAAAGCCCAAACCATTCACCGTTTATTGGGTTATAACAACCAGACTAATAAATTAAAATACAACAAGGACAATCTATTGCCCTATGATTTGGTTATCATAGATGAGTCATCCATGTTAGATGTTAGTTTAACCAATGCTTTGTTGCAGTCACTTAAACCACAAGCACAACTGATATTAATTGGTGATAAAAACCAATTGCCAGCTGTAGATGCTGGCAACGTCTTTGCTGATTTGTGTAGGTTATTTACAAAAGATTCAAACAATGATTTGTCTCCTAATTTGCTCGATGCTTATATTAACGATCAAACTGATGAAATTACTTCCAATTGTTACATAGAGCTACAACACAATTATAGATTTTCAGAGGATTCCATTATTGCTCAATTGTGTTCAGCGGTCTCTAAACAAGACAGCCATAATGTACTTGATTTAAAACAACAAAATTTATTGTCCTGGACTGATCCTAAACAAAAATCTGACAAAAAGAAGATTTTAGAGAATTGGTATGCAGATATTGAAGATGATGAAACAGCCATATTGTTATCTGCGGTCAATCATGGAAACAACAGTGTGTTTGAATTAAACGACTTGGCCAGAGAAATACTGTATAAAAACAACATTTATTACAATGGCATGCCCATAATGATGACACACAATGATTATACAATTGGTGTATTCAATGGAGACATTGGTTATATGTATATGCAGGGCAATCAGTGGTTTGTGAACTTTATGATTGAAGGGGAAAACAAGCGCATTCAATTATCAGCCTTAAATGATTGGCAACAAGCCAATGCCATTACCATACACAAATCTCAAGGATCTGAGTATGATCATGTTTTGATTGCAATACCTGATAATGACGATTTAAAATTACTCACAAACGCATTGCTTTATACTGCTATTAGCCGAGCAAGAAAGACAATTACACTTTGGGGCAGTGATGATATTATTGAGAAAATAATCAAAACCAGTGAAAACCGAATAACTTTTTTAAAATAAATAAAATATTTAAAAAAAATAGTTGACGAGTAGGGTGCAAATAAGCATAATGCTCATTCTTTCGAGGGGCTATAGCTCAGCTGGGAGAGCGCAACACTGGCAGTGTTGAGGTCAGCGGTTCGATCCCGCTAGGCTCCACCAAAAATCTTTCTATACTCCTGTACGTCTGTCTATCGTCTACTGTATACCGAGTGCCGTCTTTCGGGCTTTGTCATTCGACCTCGGGCTTTCGGCTATAGCAAAAAAAAAGGGCTGACGCGTAAGCGGCAGCCCTTTTTTTTTGCGCCTGACTTAAATGTCGCGCTTGGTATGACCCTTGTAGAGCTGGCGTGGGCGACCGATCTTGTAAGGATGGCTGAGCATCTCATCCCAATGTGAAATCCAACCGGGCGTGCGGCCGGTGGCGAAGATTACCGTGAACAGGCTCGTTGGAATACCTATCGCTTTCAGAATAATTCCTGAGTAAAAGTCGACGTTAGGATAGAGTTTCTTGCTGATGAAATACTCGTCTTCTAGCGCTATTTTCTCGAGCTTTCTCGCGATGCGGAAGAGGGGGTCATCTTCGACTCCGAGCTCGGCTAGCACTTCGTCGCATATACCGCGCATCACCGTCGCGCGCGGATCGAAATTTTTGTAAACACGGTGACCGAAGCCCATAAGTCGGAAGGGGTCATCCTTATCTTTCGCTTTCGCAATAAACTCTTCGATCTTCGACTCGTCTCCAATCTCGTAGAGCATCTCCAGAACCGCCTCGTTAGCGCCGCCGTGTGAGGGGCCCCATAAAGCGGCGATACCCGAGGCGATACAGGCGTAAGGGTTTGCGCCACTAGAGCCGGCCAGGCGCACGGTGGACGTCGACGCATTCTGCTCATGGTCAGCGTGCAAGAGGAATATGGTATCCATCGCTTTCGCGAGGGTTGGGCTGACAGCCGGCGCATCGCAGGGCGTGCCAAACATCATGTGCAGGAAATTCTCTGCGAAACCCATGCTGTTCTGTGGATACATGAAGGGCTGACCAACGCTGTGCTTGTAACACATAGCGGCGAGAGTAGGCATTTTCGCGATGAGGCGGTGTGCGGCTAACTTACGATGATCGGGATCGTCGATATCGAGGTCGTCATGATAAAAGGCCGAAAGTGCGCCAACCACGCCGACCAGCATAGCCCTGTCTCTTATACACATCTGACGCTGCCGACGATCTACTCTGTGTAGA
>CAJXVJ010000149.1 GCA_913061105.1 uncultured Alcanivoracaceae bacterium
CGAGATCTACACAGAGTAGTTCGTCGGCAGCGTCAGATGTGTATAAGAGACAGAATATAGAGTTTCCTATTATTTCAGAACAAATATTTGAACATTCGGGCATCAAAGATAAAGATTATTTTAATCAATTATTACAACCAAGCCTGGACCTATATCTATGTTATCTTGGAGAAGACTGTACATTTCAAAATAGCCGAAGATCCGCCAAATTATGCTATATACCAAAAGATAAATTCATGTGGGGAAAGTTAGGATTAATTTTTGAATCATGCGAGGTAAACCTAGATGAATTTTATTTACAATACTATTTAACCGAGAATCAAATCGAAGACATGAATGAGATTTTTAATTATTTGGTGAATAATTATGCGAAATAGAATAATTATTGCATTGCTTATTCTTACCATTGGATATTGGATAGTTTCAAGTCAATCAATTTTTAGCGATGTTTATAAAACTTCAAATTTAGAACAAGAGAATAAAATAAAGGAAAACCAAGATCAAATAATAGAACGAAAAGATGAGAATGTTAAAGACAAAAAAATTGATGAAACTAAAAAATTCCACATTCCAGATGACATTATTCAAGAGATTTCTCAAGAATTGTACAGTTCTGAACCAATTATTGAGGTCATAACCGCTTCAAAACTAATGTTTGATTGTCAAAGCAAAAAATATTTAAACCATAGCGTATCGAAGATTTCTAAAAAATACGAAGTTATGTACTTAAAAAGTCAAAAAGATTGTGATGAAATTTTAAACAATTTCCCTCTTATTTCAGAAATTTCTGAAAACAAGGAATTTGAACAATTATTCATGAAAGTTGCCATGCAATCTGATTATGCAAAATTTTTTCAAAAGACCATGGCTCAGCAATTTATGAGTGATGAAGAAAAACAGGCATTAGAAACCGAAACCATAAAACTTATCACCAATAGTAAAAATGCGCCTATCATAGAATTATTAGGAGAAATGCCATTAACAGGAAGATCACAACCATACTATAATCAATTATTCATTGTTTTGGGGACACTCAATTCAAATTATGCAAAACTAATTTTAAGTCAATCCAGTATTTTATTCTCATGTCAGTACAATCAAGGCATTACTTGCTCCCCGACAAGCACCTACATGTTAAAACAATGTGTACAAAATGATTCTGCTTGTGGATTAGACGTTCAAACATGGTTTCAAACCCATAACACACCTGCCCATAATCGTGACATCGCAAAGCTTGTTGATTTTCTTGAGAGCCAAGCTCAGTAATGATTTTTATTATAAATTAGCCTTATAAAACAATCTGTTATTTATAATTGTGAATGTAAAGACCAATTATAATATTTAGAATAGCGTTTGACATTGGAGCCGTGTCAATGCTATTGTCAGTTATTATGAAGCATGCTTTAAAACTTATTGTCATATTTATTGCTCTTAGCAGCTTTTTTTCATCTAATGCATTCAGCAAAAACACAGCCGATAAAATTCAAGACTCACCTAAAATCGAAAAAGTGTTTGATAAGAACAAGTGGATAATAAAACAGGGCAAAGATTACCCGCATAGAAATGCAATGCTTAATGATATTGTCTATACTGATAAATTTAGAAATCTGAATAAAAGTGAATTATTAGAGGCTCTTGGAGAGCCTTCTTATTATCGAGAGGATAAAAATTATTTACATTATATTATCACTCAAACCCGCTTAGCTTCTTGGCCATTACACACAAAAGTCCTGGTGATTAAACTCACTGATGACCATTCAGTTGAATGGATTAAGATCCATAAATAAATCATTTAATCACAGATCATTCTAATAGACGTTGGAAATAATCAACAATCTCTTCATTACTGATATCATCAGCCCCTGGTCCGACCTGTAATTCTGCTAATTGAATATCATCTGTTTCACTGGCAATAAATCGAAAAAACAATGACAAATCTAGCTCTTTGTTTAATGCATCTGCTCTTTGATTTAATGACTCTAAATCGCCTTCAACACTGACTAAAAAACCATTGGTGTGTGGTGTTTCTACTGTAACACCTGAGATGGCATTTAACAATTTAGCAATTTCTTGCGCCCTTTTCACCCACGATGGAATCTGCTGCAATGAATTATCCAAACCTTCAAGTGCAGTTATCAGCATAGGAAAAGCCGAATATAAATCACCGGCAATACGGCTGCGCCAGATTTTACAGCGTTCAATAAAATCCGCATCTCCTGCTAAAATTGCCCCTGATAAGCCACCCAAGCCTTTATAAAATGACACATAAACCGAATCAAACAAGCTTGATATTTCACTTAACGATTTTTGATAATAATGGGTTGACTCCCACAAGCGGGCACCATCCATATGAAAATGTGTATCCGTTTTTTTTGCCCATGACTGCATCTTTAGTAATTCATCCCAAGGAGTTAATCTAAAACCAGCCCGACGTAAAGGCAGTTCAACCACCAATGAGGCTGTTTTTTCAGGCACTTCTGCCACTTGCTTGGCATCAAATGGTTGATATTTTTCACCTAATTCTATGCCTTTGAGCCCCATCATTTCCTGATAAGCATTATTCTCATCAATGGCAATGTGGGTATTTGGATGGAGTATGACTTTGTTATTATTTTTAATCTCAGCCACCACTTTTAATGCGACCAATTGCGCTGCCACACCTTTGTGAAAAAACAAAGCCTTTTCTTTGTCCAATAACTCGGCAGTCCTGTCTTGTAATAAGTCTATCAATTGGCCATTATTATATGAATCATGACCCTCTTTCACATACTTTGATTGGTTCATAATATCTAACCAATACTGATGAGACTGAATTCTCATGTTTAATTTTCTGGGTGTTTTTGACATGATTTTCTGATGTGTAAATTTTGAAGTATATCAGGGGTTTAAACATTGTCCTAACAGTTTAATTGAATCAAAATAAATCCTTTGCCAACAATTTCAACTGTTGATTCATCTTTAACCATGACCAAGTGACCAATTGGAACCACAACTAATTCATTTTCTAAACTAATTGTCACTTTATTCTGATGAGAATAAACAAAACACAAACCATTTATTCCTATATTAATCTCTGTTTGATCGATGAAGGCTTTTACATCTACCTGATACATTCCATCTCTTGTCATCAGGTTAAAGTCTTTGATCGGACCACCTAACAGCAATCCTTTAGTTTTTGATTTGCCATTAAAACTTGAGATTGAAAGCGGAGTATCTAGCAAATCTGTTTGTTTTTCATCATGTATGAGTTTTATGCCTTGGCCTTCGAGCAATATCAAGTTTCTCTCAAAACCAGTAAAGTCAGAAAACAACCCATCTTCTACAACAATGGCTATACTCAATCGCCAATCAAAATCATCCATGCCTCCATTAAGACTGATGGCCAGTTCAGTGGTTTGGCCTTTGCCATTTTTCCATGGAATGGTTTTGTATTGGTCGGTTGAAATTATGTTTATCATGATTGTATTGTAATGGATTCTTCATATAAATTGAATATTTATGCGGTTCTGAGCCTGCACCTATAATAACAGCACTAATATGGCCAATAATACCAGCAATTAATGAACTCATAATCGTGAATATGATATAATCGCGTGTTTTGAAATTTAGGATATTTTAATGGCTGAAACTTGGCTAGTAACCGGCGGTGCTGGATTTATTGGTGGGAATTTTATATTACGTCAAATACTGAAAAATAACCGCACAATAATCAATTTAGACAAACTCACATATGCAGGAAATTTAGACACTTTATCTGCAATTGAAAACCACGACAATTATACTTTTGTTCAAGGCGATATAACAGATGACGCCTTTGTAGCAGAGCTAATAAATAAGCACAAACCTGATGCCATCGTCAATTTTGCAGCAGAAAGCCATGTTGACAGATCCATCGATGCTCCTGATGATTTCATTCAAACCAATATTATCGGCACCTTTAATTTATTAAAGCACAGCTTAAACTATTACAAATCCTTAGATGATGACAATAACTTTAGGTTTTTGCATGTGTCCACTGATGAAGTCTATGGCTCTTTAGGAGAAACAGGACTGTTCACTGAGACCACGCCCTATTCGCCTAATTCACCCTATTCTGCCTCAAAAGCGGCATCGGATCACTTGGTTCGTGCATACCACCACACATATGGTTTACCAGTACTTACCACCAATTGTTCAAATAACTATGGTCCATATCAATTTCCTGAAAAACTGATTCCATTGATTATCACAAAAGCCTTAAATTTTGAATCATTACCAGTTTATGGCGATGGTCTGAATATTCGTGATTGGCTGTTTGTTGAAGACCATTGTAGCGCCATAGAAACTGTCATAACCGATGGGGAAGTTGGTGAAGTATACAACGTGGGTGGCAATGAAGAAAAACAGAACATTCAAGTGGTTCATGCATTGTGTGATATATTGGATGAATTGAGACCTGTTGCTGGAAAATGCCGACGTGATTTAATTACTTATGTTAAAGATCGCCCTGGACACGATCAAAGATACGCCATTGACTCATCAAAATTACAAAATCAATTGAATTGGGAACCATCCGAATCTTTTGAAAGCGGCATTAAAAAAACCGTGCAATGGTATTTAGAGAACAAAACTTGGTGTGACCGCGTATTAGATGGTTCATATCAAGGACAAAGATTGGGCGAAGACTAGGATAATTAACATGAAAAGAAAAGGCATAATATTAGCAGGCGGATCAGGCACAAGACTTTATCCATTAACTCACTCAATCAGCAAACAATTGTTGCCCATTTATGATAAGCCAATGATTTATTATCCACTAACAACATTAATGTTAGCTGGTATTAAAGACATATTGATTATCAACACACCACATGAACAAGAACTGTTTCAAAAACTATTGGGCGACGGTTCTCAATGGGGTATTAATCTTTCTTATGCAGCTCAACCTGATCCAGGTGGATTGGCTCAGGCTTATTTGATTGGTGAAAAATTTGTTGATAACCACCCTTCTTGTTTAATCTTAGGTGATAATATCTATCATGGAGCGGGCATGGAACAGCTTTTAGCCAAAGCAGATTCAAGACAACATGGAGCCACAGTATTTGGTTACAGAGTACATGATCCAGAACGTTATGGAGTTGCCGAGTTTGATAAGACAGGCAAAGTCATCGATTTAGAAGAAAAACCAGAAAAACCCCGTTCAAATTACGCAGTTACTGGCTTGTACTTTTATGACAATCAGGCCTGTGAAATCGCAAAAAACCTGGAACCTTCTCCACGTGGTGAACTGGAAATAACAGACCTCAACAAAGTCTATTTACAACAATCCGAATTAATGGTTGAGCTAATGGGACGGGGTTATGCTTGGTTAGATACTGGTACACATGATTCATTAACCGATGCCAGTAATTTTATCGCCACCATCGAAAAACGCCAAGGCATTAAAATTGCGTGTCCTGAAGAGATTGCTTTTCACAACAATTGGATTGGTGTTGAACAGGTAGAAAAACTCGCGCATCCAATTAGAAAAAACGGTTATGGACAGTACCTACTTAGCTTGGTGGATGAACATTCGTGAAAGTCACTAAAACCAAATTAGAAGGTGCCCTGGTTTTTGAACCAAAAGTGTTTGGCGATGAGCGTGGTTTCTTTATGGAAACCTTCAACCAAAAACGTTACGAAGATGCTGGATTAAATGCAAAATTTGTCCAGTCAAACCTATCAAAATCCTCTAAAGGTGTTTTGCGCGGTTTACATTTTCAAAACCCAAACCCGCAAGGAAAATTGGTACAAATTATTGTGGGTGAAGTTTTCGATGTGGCGGTTGATATCAGAAAAGGTTCTCCGACATTTGGCCAATGGCACGGTGAATTTTTATCGGCTGAAAACCACAAACAGTTTTATATCCCTGAAGGATTTGCACATGGATTTTGTGTTACATCAGAAATGGCCATTTTTTCTTATATGTGTACAAATTTATACGATGTTGCCTCTGACAATTCATTGCTTTGGAATGACCCAAAGATTGGAATAAAATGGCCTGTTACACAGCCATCGTTGTCTGAGAAAGATAAAAATGCTATAACTTTAGATACAATCAATCCAGATAAATTACCAGATTATTAAAACTATGAAAATATTACTCACAGGCGCAGATGGCCAAGTTGGATATGAATTGTGGAGAACTCTACAACACTTAGGTGAGGTTATTCCAACAACCAGAAATGGCAGAGAAATTGAAGGCATGCCAACATTGGCTTTAGATCTCACAAATTCTGCTGACATAGAAAAGAAAGTAAATGCCATTCAACCTGACTTAATCTGTAATGCTGCTGCTTATACTGCAGTTGATAATGCAGAGAAAGAAATAGACTTGGCCTATGCGATTAATTCTGAAGCACCTGCTATTTTTGCTAAATATGCAGTCATAACAGACACAAAACTGGTTCATTATTCAACAGATTATGTCTTTTCAGGAGAAGCCTCAAAACCATGGAAAGAGGATGATTTTTGTGATCCGCAAAGTATTTATGGCCGATCTAAATTAAATGCGGAACAATCCATAATAGATTCGGGTTGCCAACACATGATATTTAGAACATCATGGGTGTTTTCTGATAGGGGTCAAAACTTTGTGAAATCTATGTTGAAATTGGCTTTAGAACAAAACGAATTAAACATTGTCGATGATCAAGTGGGTTCACCGACATTGGCCAGTTCATTGGCTACAGCAACAGCAATGGCCATCAATAACCCTGTTGATGGACTCTATCACATGACTTCAAGTGGAAAAACCACGTGGTGTGGTTTTGCCAGAAGAATCTTTTCACAGGCGCACAAAATGGGGATCATTCCAAACATACCCATAGTTAACGCGATAACAACAGAACAATACCCAACTCCGGCAACACGACCCAAGTATTCCGTATTGGATTGCCATAAACTTAAAAACACATTTGATATTAGCATGCCAAATTGGCAAACTGCCCTACAGTTATGCATGCAAAACATTAGGAGACAAGCTTGAAATTAATTCCCGTAATTTTATCTGGTGGAGCTGGCACAAGACTGTGGCCAGTATCTAGAAGAGCCTACCCAAAACCATTTATGAAACTTTCAAACGGCAGCACTTTAGCTGAATTGACCTTTGAAAGAGCACTCGATGTATCCAATGATGGCACTGTAATGACAGTGACTTCACGTGATTACTACTTTATTTGCCGTGACATGTACAAAAACATTGCCAGTGATGATATTCATAAACAAATATTTATGCTCGAACCTATGGGCCGCAACACAGCACCTGCCATTGCTTTGGCAGCATTAGAAGTACAACAAAGGTTTGGCGATGATGCCGTGATGTTAGTGATGCCATCTGATCATTTGATAAAAGACAAAGACGCCTTTAAAAAAGCCGTTGACCAAGGTGCAAAATTAGCTGAAGAAGGTTACATTGCTACATTTGGGATACACCCAACTTCGCCAGAAACTGGTTATGGCTATATTAAAGCTGGGGATAAAATTGATGGATTTGAGGCGTCAATTATTCAAGAATTTAAAGAAAAACCAGATCTACAAACTGCCAAAGAGTATGTTGAATCTGGTAATTATTCATGGAATTCTGGCATGTTTTGTTTAAGTGCAAAACACTTACTAACTGAAATGGAACAAACATCCCCAGATGTATTGGTTGCTGCTAAAAAATGTTTTGCTACCAGAAACATTCAAAACTCGGCAATAGAATTCGACACCGATACATTTGCTGCCATGCCTGATATTTCAATCGATTATGCTGTTATGGAACAAGCCAAAAAACGTGCGGTTGTAGACAGTCGCTTTGATTGGAACGACATTGGTTCATGGAATTCCATGGCGGGGCTTGCCGAATCTGACGACCATGGAAACCGCATAGAAGGCAAAGCCATCACGATTGAATCTAAAGAGTGTTATATCCGTAGCGGAGACAGAGTTGTGGCCGCTGTTGGTGTTGATAATCTTATGATTGTTGATACCAAGGATGCCGTTTTGGTTGCCCACAGAGAACGTTCTCAAGGAGTTAAAGATGTTGTACAATTTTTAAAATCCAACAACCACGATGCAGCCATTTATCATCAAACGGTTCACAGACCTTGGGGCAGTTACACTATTCTTGAAGATGAAGATGATTGTAAAGTAAAAAGATTAGTGGTTAAACCTGGTCAAATATTGTCTTTACAAAGACACCAAAGAAGATCGGAACATTGGACTGTTGTCAAAGGCACTGCCAAAGTGCGCAATGGTGATGATGAATTTCTACTAGAGGCCAATCAATCCACCTATATTCCTGTCAATACCATGCATAGACTGGAGAACCCAACTGACACAGACATTGCATTAATAGAAGTTCAGTGTGGTGATTATTTTGGTGAAGATGACATAGAACGATTTGAAGACATTTATGGTAGAACAAATGACGACTGATGTAACCATTGATGAAACCTTTTTAAATAGCTGTATTGTTACCGCCAAAAGGGCCGCAAAATCAGCTGAACAAATAATAAAACACTATTATAAGTGTTCTCCTGATGTTTCAATTAAATCTGATTTATCACCAGTCACCCAAGCAGACATCGAATGTGAACAAGTCATTAAACAAGTATTGGCAGCCCAGTTTCCAGATTTTGGCTTTTATGGGGAAGAAACAGGACAATCCCTGTCTCTTATACACATCTCCGAGCCCACGAGACAGGCAGAA
>CAJXVJ010000150.1 GCA_913061105.1 uncultured Alcanivoracaceae bacterium
CGAGATTTCTGCCTGTCTCGTGGGCTCGGAGATGTGTATAAGAGACAGGTACCGATGCTACTGTCATTTTTAATGATCGAAATACTTATCATTGGTTACGTAGCCAAGTTAACGAGTTGATGCTTAAAACAGATTCTTTAAACATTCAAAGAGACAACAATATTTTTAAGTCTTCCTCCAATGCACAATTTCTTAGTGATCCTGAACCACTGCCGGCATGTACAGCAGTAACTCCAGACAGTGCCAGAGTGGCATTGGGTGTCCATACAGCTGCTGATAAAGCCTTAAAATCCGCTGAATTTCCTTGTTTGCAAACTGTGTTAGCAGAAAATCTGGCAGCCAACTGTATTTACTTTGAAGTGGCAGCCCAAACGGCCTCTTCAGGCTATGATTTTGCTGATTTTTGTTACAAAGAGAGTGTTTATGCTTTTGATTTCAGCACATTTGATGTCATTAAGGATCTCGTTTCTTATATGAATGATAAAATAGATGAGACCAAAACATCAACACGAGCCACTGCTACTTCAACTCAGGATTTACAAGATTCTTTGGATCTAGCAAACACAAATTTAAATAACAACTTGCCTCTATTAAATAACAAGCTCAATACAGCATTAAGCGACTTAACTAGTGCTAACAATCAAGCAAATAATATCAATGCCCAAGCATCATCTTTATTACAACGTGTACAAATTAATCAGATTGAAATAGAAAATATTGCTCTCACCAGTAGCGACACACAACAATTAGCATCAGAGATTCGGACTGATACTTTATCATTGATTACATCTCTTGACAGTATCCATTCACAAATAAATCAATCAAATTCAGAAACAAAAGCCTTGATAAAAGTATCGAATGATTCCCAAATCGAAATGGTCTTAGCCAGAAATCCTGCCAAAGCTAATTTGACTTATCAGGTACCAAACTTCAAGGGTGGTTTGTTGGATAGTGTTAGAGAGCTGATTGCAACCAAAATTGAAGTCATTCAAGAAGCAGGTGGAAAAACCAACCTGGTAGAGGAATTATTTGTTAGTGGCAATGCCAATTATAACAATCAACAATTCAAAGCCGCTTATATTAACTATTCTCAGGCTTATCAAGCTTTAAAGGAGGTAAAATTTTGAAATCCTTAAACTTTACTCATTTTTGTTTATTTATACTGCTCCTTATTTGCCTGCCCATACATATACACGCTCAACAGGAAAAGCGATTAACACTGGCCGAAAGCCAACAGTTTTTATCCGATCAATTTTATGTTGCTGAAAATATTTATGATTCAATGGGGTTGACTGAAGAAGTTAAACAGATCAGGCAATTAAAACTTGAGGCCACAGAATTGACCAAAAACCGAATTTTAGTATTTCCCAACTCAGGAATATATGAAAAAATCAGAAGTCAACTTGACCAATCTGTACTAAGAACAATGGGCTTGAATTCATTTGAATCTAAACAAAAGAATTTCCTTCAAGATACAAATAATCATAAAGCAATTGTGGTTGATGACCCTCCCATCAGTCTTTGTGCAGGAGTTGAACCAGCTGGAGTTTTATCTTCACTCCAGGATAAATTTACAGCAGATGAGGTGCTAGCAGCTGCAAAATGGGTGTGTTTAGAAACTGCATTAGGAGAGAATACTGCATCGACATGTACACCTCTTAGCGTTGCAGTCGCTTTATATGATGCACCTTTTGAATTGGGCTCATATTGCCTTTTGAATCAAAATCAAGCAGTTACTAATAATACATTCAGTACCATGAATAATATAAGTACAGACATCAATGAATTCATAGATACAAAATTTTCAGATTTAAATTCACAGGATGCATTAGACAGTACCCAAGCATCGACCGATGAAATCAATAATAGTTTAGACAGTAATTTGCCTGTATTTCAGGCAGATTTAAATTCAGTCTTAAACCAATTGAATGGAGCCAATAATCAATTAAATACCATTTTCGCTCAAGCAGAATCATTACTCTCACGTGTACAATTCAATCAGGTTGATGTCGAAAATTTGGCCTTAACCACAAGTGATGTTAATCAAAGAGCGCAAGAAATCAGGCAAGATACACAAAGGTTAAAGTCCAGGGCGGCAGGATTAATAAACCAGATTACATCCTTAAACCAACAAGCACAAATCATGTTAAAAGCATCCATGAGCCAACAAATTGAGTTCAATCTGGCCAGGTCAGTTTCGCTCGCACCACTGAGTTACCAGCTGCCTTTTACTTTAGGTGGTCAACTTGAGTTAGTCAGGGAAAAATTGATTAATCACATCATTACTGTTGAATCATTGAACGGGGAGACTACTGCTGTTAGGAAATTACTGAGAACAGGTGATCAAGCATTTAATTCTGGACAATATAAATTGGCCTATAATAATTTTTCTAGTGCTTACAAAGCACTTTTGGAGGTATCATTTTGAAAACCAATAACCCCTTTGTTTTATCAGTAATAATTATTACGGTGCTTTTTACCACTTTACAATCAAAGGCAGAATTAGTCCCTGTTTCTGATCCTTTTACTTTACGAAATCTCGCTCCTATAAACATTGGTCCTACAGTAAATAAAAACCTAATAGCAGTAGACAGTAATGCCTTCACAGGGAATTATGTTTTTTGTTATTCGACTGAGGTGTCAAGTCTTATTATTTGCCAAGTCATGACAGCAAATGACACATTGTTATATGAGAAACAAATACCTAAAGCGCCTTTGTGGAATAGTGATTTTCTAGAAGTAAAGTTATCTGATGAGAGTGAGATTTATGTGATGTACTCTCTTGTGTTTGGATTAGCAATAAACGCATTTGACAGTTCAGGAACTGCCATATTTCCAATACAACGAATAGAGACACCCGATGATACTCCTTGGCAAAATATATCTATGGCCTTAACCCCATCTGGATTTTGGGTGGTTGGCTCTCGGCTCAATTCTAATGGATCAGGATTCACCGACAAAAGATGGTTAAATATTGCCTACAGATTTGATCGCCAGGGTAATGAACTCAATAATTTTTTTGATAAAGTTAATTACTTAGATATAATGGGCAATTGTAATGCTACTGTATCATCCAATCGTTCTGGAGATGTAATTGTATCATGGATTGAGAAAAATGATCCAACAGCAATTGAATGCTATGGTAGCGTAGTTTCGCGAATATTCAGAGAGTCCGGTACTGTTCAAGGTGACTTTATTGATGTCAGTAGTTCTAGAAATGCCGCTCAGGCATATTTTAGAACCCCGGATAGTCGAGCTGATGAATCTGGAGAGTTTATTGTGGTATGGGCCAAGAGTCAAGGAGGTTTCAATATTACATCATATCTTAGTCGTGTTTATACTGTGGGTAATGGTTCAGCCATCGCCGCTGAGGAAATACTTTCTGATTATCCAAATCCAGCATATCCGACTTTAGTGTCAGGTTCATCTGGTGATGATTTTGCGGTTTTCTCTAGCTGGAGAAAAGATGTTAGTAAATTAGGAGGGACATTTTGTTCTCCAGATATCCAACTGGCACTGGAAGGGAACTTACAACCGAATGTAACATTCACCTCAACAGGTGACTGCAGAGGTGTTGTAAATGGAGCCCCATATGAAGGTTATGATTTTAGAAACATGTTAATGCTCAATGATGGCAGTATTTTAGAAATTTTCTCCGAAAGGAATGTAAACATTATCAAAGGCCATAGGTATTCTCAACCTTCGGTAATTAACATCGATGATGTTGTTATCACCGAAGGTAACCCAGCTGGTGGACAAGGACCTGTCGCAGTAGTTAGTATTACTCTTTCTAAGCCACATCCAACAGATGAAATTCAAGTTAATTATTACACCCAGGACATAACCGCTTTGAGTGGTTTTGATTATGCAATATCCATCGATACATTGACATTTCCAGTGGGGAGTACTATTCAAGAGGTGCTCATTCCTATTGTCGCTGATGATATTTATGAGAACAATGAAACTTTCAGTTTTAATTTAGAATTGCCTGTAAATGCTGTTATCGAAACGAAACAATCTACGGTTACTATTATAAATGACGACTCGCCTCCACCGATACAAAATGATTGCGATAACCTTAATGGTTTTTGTCAAACCATTCAAGAGCCACTTGATGGCGAAAGTAATAATATTGAAATAGTTCTAAGTATGGATTTAGCACAATCACTAGACGTCATTTTTGCATATGAAACTGAAGACGTAACAGCAACTGCTGGATCCGATTACATCGGCTCTTCAGGTTCAATTACTATTCCTGCTGGTTCAACCCAAACCAGTTTAGTTATTCCTGTTTTGGGAGATTTGATAAGTGAGTCTACTGAAACATTCAAAATCAAGTTCTCAAGTACCAGCACAGTTAATATTGTCCAACCTGTGTTAGACATAGCTATCTTAGATAAAGATGACTGCTTAGCTGTTTTGTCACCGATTGGTCATGATGCGGATGTTGATGGTGGTGATTTCAGTTTTAACATTGTTGTTGAGGATGATTGTGCATGGACAGTCACTCCGAATGATGCTTGGATAACAGTAACCAGCCCGATGTCTGGCACAGATGATGCCACTGTTACTTACACCATTCCATCACAAGCGGGTCTACAAGTATTATCCAGAGAAGGGAGCATAGATGTAACAACTGAAGTACCATTTACTCAGGTCGCTGCGCATACCATTGTGCAAGATGGAGATCCTTCTCTGTGCCCATTTTCTGTAGATACTTCACAATTTGATTTTGATGTGAATGGCGGAACTGGCAGCTTCAATGTGACAGGTCTTGATGTTTGCGTCTGGGATGTATTCAGTGATGTCTCTTGGATTACTATAACCAGTCCAACAGCCCCCGTTTTTGGTGATTCATTGGTGGAATTTACTGTAACAACCAATGCTGGTCTGGCAAATGTTGCATCTGATGATCGCAGCAGTGACCTGGATGCTTTTTTCGATGTCACCATAAATCAAACAGGGTGCTCATATGATCTTAGCGAATACACTGTTAGCATCAGTGATTTAACCAATGATAATATCACCACCAATGTACTCGCTCCAGATACCGAAGCCAGTCCTTGTGCTTGGACGGCAGTAAGTACAGCCTCCTGGTTATTAGTCACCGATGGCAATGCAGGCAATGGTTTTGGACAAGTCGTGATGGAAGCGCTACAGAATCCTTCTGTTGAACCAAGAACCGGTACGGTATTGATTGGTGATGATATGTTTACTGTAGTTCAGGCTGGTCAACCCTGTGTTTATGACATTGGTGATACTGTTTTTTCTGTGTGTCCTGATGGCAATCTAAAACAGGTAAACATATCAGCATCAGCTGGGTGTGCTTGGACATTAGAATCTGATCAATCTTGGTTGGATATTATTAATAACGCCAATGGCATTGGTGATGAAAATGCTGGTCTTCAAATCATGAGAAATAACAGTGAAACTGATCGAACAGGCATACTTAGTTTTATCAGTGGTGACCCTGATCCAGGTACTCAAATTGACAGCACATACAACCAATCAGGGTATTTGGTGTATGAGTCATTCGATGGAAATAGTTTACCTGGTGATTTTGTCACCACACCATTAGGTTCATGGCAAAATGCTAATGATGAATTAACTGGTCAATTATTAAATGTTGGGACTGGGATAGCAGTTGAAGGCACTGATCAAGCTTATTGCAGCGATTGCAAAGTTGAAGGCCTCATTAAATTGACATCAGTAAGTAGTTTTTCTGAACCAAACATAGGGTTGGTCGGTTGGTACAGAAGTGAATCCAACTATGTTGCTTTGAGCATGGATGAATTGGGCAATAAGTGGCGTTTAAGCTTATTTAATAATGGCATTGAATCTTTTGTGGAAGTTACTGACAGTAAATTGGTTGCGAATCAAATCTATCAATTGTCCATTAGTTATGATGAGGATAATATTTATGCACAAGTAGCTGGAGAACAAATCCTACAACTTCAACATAATTTGAATCAAGCACCTTCTGGCTATCCGGGTTTTATGCTTAATAATGCCAATGGGGCTATGGATAATTTGGTCGTCAGTGGAAACAGTGCAGATGCCGATCTGATTTTTGATGATGGTTTTGAGATTGAATTGTTCCAAATTCCAACTCAATGTTCGTTAGGAGTCATTCAAACCGAAAGTGAGGTTACAGAATAATTATCCTTTAGGCATGAGTTAATGTGATTTAGTCAAGAATTTGTGTCATATAATAATTGTGTAGTTATGATACAATTTGTATTTTATTGTGTATCACGATAATAGTCGTGGGAATATCAAATGAAACTATACAGTTATTGGCGCAGCACAGCTGCTTATAGAGTTAGAATTGCTTTAAATATCAAAGAACTGGACTGTGTTATTGAGTCAGTACATTTGGTCAAAAATGGTGGAGAGCAATTACAAGAAACATATAAAAGTATTAATCCGCAATCACTTGTTCCTTCATTAGAGACTGAGAGTGGAGAGGTATTAACTCAGTCTATGGCAATTATTGATTACTTAGAAGATAAATATTCAGGTGTCACCTTGTATCCAAAGGATTCAATTAGAAAAGCACAAGCCAAAGCCATGGCTTTAAGTATAGCCTGTGACATTCATCCACTAAATAATTTGAGGGTGTTAAAATATTTAAAGAGTGAAGAGTGGCAACAAGAACAAGTTGACAAATGGTACGCACATTGGATTCATCAAGGTTTTTCTGCCATAGAAAAACAATTGGAAAATAGCTCTGGCCTTTATTGTTTTGGTAACGAAGTTTCTGTCGCTGATATATTTTTAGTTGCTCAAGTTTATAATGCGAATCGTTTTAATGTTCCTTTGGATGATTATCCTCAGATTTGTATGATCAATCTACATTGTTTAAATCAACAAGCATTTATCGATGCCATGCCTGAGAATCAAGCGGATTGTGATTTAATATAAAAGAGACCTTTGCACAACCCATGGAACGTGTAAAAAAGCTGTAAAAAACTCCACTATGCGTTAAAAAGCTCGCTAATAGCAAGCTATTAGACTCATTTTTTGCCTTGATTGGACCATTTCCCATTCTTTTTTCCACTGTCCCAGAATTATGCAAAGGTCTCTAATGTGTTACAATTATCATGTGTTTGTGACTAAAAGAGATTGATATGAAGCTTATATTATTACTGCTACTTAATATTTCATGCGTATTTGCGAATGATAATTTCAATTCACCCACTACATTTTCAAATCTAGTAGATAGAATTAGTGCTTCTGATAAACAACAAGTCCCTCATTTTGATTTGAAATTAAATGCAGCTCAATCTGGAGATTTAATCAGTCAGATTCTATTGTCAGATAAATTATATAAAATAGAAAAACTAAAACCTGTAATTCTAGATTTGTTTATTGAGATTTACGATGAAAATGGATTCAACATAAAGCCAGAAAATAAATTTTTAATTTATAGCATATATTCTGATCTAGCTAATGAATATATCTCAGGAGAATTAATTAAACCAGAGCCAATAAAGGGATTCGCTATGTTAGTTAAAATGGCAAATGATAAAGATGAAATTGCGATGTTAGACTTATCTATTTTAATATATAAATCATCCATATTTCCTGAAAATGAGCTTTTAATGCATGCATGGGATCCTATCCGTAAAAATAAAAACACAAATATCACTTTAGATGAATTAATAACTTCATATAATGATTTTTACAATTATTCTGAAAATGACATCACTGCTCCTGTAGAACCAGAAGATCATTTATTTAAAGCATGTGAAAATCAATTTAAGAAGGATACAGATATACTGGATATTTATAATCAAAAACAAAAACAAATTTTAGCAAATAATGTATTAGATCAATCTGCATTAAAAAACATTTATGCACAGATAAGCCCATCTACAAAAGTCAGTTTTAGTTTTAGAAATATAATTGAACAAGCAGTTTTTTCACTATTGGTCGATATTAAGGGCAGTACTGATAACATTCAATATTTTATCAAATTCCCAAAAAAAGAGGCGATTGCTTCTTTAGATATGGTTGTAAATAATGTTCCAGTCGATTTAGTATATCAACAATATTTGCAGAAACTGAATTGGGATATATCATGTTATGAAAATTGGTTGAAGTTTAGTTATAAAAAACATAAATCACCAAAAGGCTTAACCAGAATATTTACAAATTTTATAATAGAACGTAAGGTTTTGGATAATAATACTGCTCATATTGTTTGGAATAATGAAGTGTCATACAAGGGTGGTTATAAAGATGGAAAATTTGATGGAGGAGGCAAATTCACCTATTTTATGAATGATAAGCCCGTAAGAACTGTTGAAGGAAACTTTAAGAATGGAAATATGCATGGACAAGGCAAAGATTATTATATTGATGGCAGTTATTCATATGTTGGTGAATACAAGAACGGTTTATTTCATGGTCAAGGCCATTTAGTAGACAATTTTGAACAATTTGAGAAAAATGGAATGTTTATAAATGGTGTATATGCATCTAACCAACCGCGAAAAAAATATTTCGTTAGGGATTCAAATATACAAGAATCAACAAATTACCCAATTGATTTTGAGTTGATAAGTAAAAATAAAAGCGAATTGAATAACTATATCCTTTATGAACTGTCTCTTATACACATCTCCGAGCCCACGAGACAGGCAGAAATCTCG
>CAJXVJ010000151.1 GCA_913061105.1 uncultured Alcanivoracaceae bacterium
GGCATACGAGATTTCTGCCTGTCTCGTGGGCTCGGAGACGTGTATAAGAGACAGCTATAAAAATCTCGCCAAGCCAACTCTCTCAACCACGCATCTTTTTGCCATGTTTTCATAGCATTTTTAGGTGCTTTTTTATAAGTTTTTTGAATGATATCTAAACAATATCTTGGTCCAAGCATTCCCATGGCCAAGTACGGAGACAAGACGCTTGTCCCTGGTTTGTTTGGAAAATCTCTGTCCTCATTGTAGCGATCGATCTTAGCTTCACAGAATGATATTAACCTGTTTTCTATTTGATCAATATCACATGGCCAAATGTCTTTTCGGTAGTCATATTGATGATTTTCAAGAGTTTCACAGGTGTTATCAATCGCATCTCCTTGTTTGCTCGGTTTTGCGAATATGCTGTTGTTTTGATTTTGTAACATATCAAGCCATTTATTATAATAGGCTGTAAACACCTTAAAGGGTTTAGCGCTCAAATTAAACACTGGTTGACTGACCAACATGTCATATGGTTCAGCGTGAACAGTGATGCCATGTCCGTTCAATTGCTTAATAACAGCTTGATCTCTTTTGTTTTCATCGAATGGTGTTTCCAGATTAAACCACACGTTTGTCACTTTATTTGCTGTGCAATACGACTTTAAGGTTTGTGGAATATTTTCGAACAAATCAGATTCAATGATCTTAAATTCAATGCCCAATTCGCCCAATGATTTTGCTAAGTTTTTTAAAACATCAAAACGCAAGCCAAGGCTAGCATTAGATGCATTGTGTTTTTCCCATTGCCCAATAGTAGTAATAAACACAACTGATGTCTTGCCGTTTTGTTGTGATTTAAATAGCGCAGGATTATCCTTTATTCTTAAATCATTTCTTAACCAAACAAGGTTTTTATTTACCATAATCTATATTCCGTTTTGCAAACCCAGTTCCGAAGGATAGGGGTCCAGATATAATTGCATATTAATATATGAACTGCCATGAAGTTTTAGGTAATGTTTAATAATCGTTAACGGTGTAATCAAATTGACTTCACTGGTTCGGTATTTTTCAATCACATTAACAATGTCTCTTTTTGCCTCAGAATTTAATGATGTTTTAATGTATCCAAATATATGCTGTAAAACATTGGTGTGGTTTCTTCTGGTGGCAGGCTTTTTCAATGCTTGCATAAAAATACCTATATATATTTCTTTTAATTCTCCAAAATCTATTTTTTTTGCTCCACTAACAAGTTGCCCTAATTTTTTATAAGCCATTTGATTGTGTGCCATAAGAATATATTTATAGTAACTGTGGAATTCAACCAAAGACTTCATGCCTTCATCAACAGAAACAGTTTTATTAAAAAGGTAATACGCATAAACCCTTAAAATAAAGTTTTCACGCAGGTGCTTATCGTTTAAGCGGCCATCCTCTTCTACTGGTAAATTAGGATACTTTTTAATTAACGCATCGGCAAAAAGACCTCTTTGTAACTCGACATGCGAATGCCCGTTTTCTTGGTATACTTTTATCCTTTCCATTCCACAACTGGGAGATTTTCTCATTAATATATAAGCACTTAAGTCACCTTGTTTTTTGATAAAGGGCTCAATTGTCTTATAAAACTGTGGACTAACATCCGAACCAGGCTGTTTGGTATAGGCCATTCTTGGATTGTTGATGTCGCCTTCTAAGCGCAATGTTGGGCGCGGAATACCGAATCCAGATTCAACCTCAGGACAGTATCTTCTAAAGGTGAAATATTTTGATAATGTGTCTACACAGAATTTTGATTGTGTGTGCCCTCCATTATATCTAACATTGTCGCCTAGCAAACAAGCGCTAATGCCTACATTAATATCTTTTGCGGTTAAATTTTGTCTTATTGCGTTTAACATTGGTTCACCTTTTTATCATAAAGTTGTACAAAATTAATGTTTTGTACAATTAAAAGTTGTACAATAACACATTCTTGTACAATTGCAATATAAAATGATAGATATATCAAAGACAACAAATAGCCACTTTCCAATCAGGGAATTATCAGAATTAACCGGTGTTAATTCTGTGACTTTGAGGGCTTGGGAAAGGCGTTATGGGCTACTCAAACCCAAACGCTCAAGCAAAGGCCATCGGTTTTATGACCAAGGCGACCTAGAAACAGTCAAAACAATATTGGCTTGGATAGGAAAAGGTGTGGCAGTTGGCAAAGTTAAACCCTTGTTGCAGAAGATAGGAGCTATTGATGAAACCGCAATTGACCAAAAATGGCCACAATACCAACAATCTTTTCTTCATGCTGCTGGAGAATTCAATGAAAATAAAATCGATGCTTTATATAAAAAGATCACAAAACAATACCCCTTAAAAGTGTGTTCTCATTTTTGTTTCTACCCTTTGTTTGAAACATTTGAAACCAATCCGGATACGCCTATTGAATTAATCTATTTGTATAACGCAATAAAACAAAGAATGCAGTCTACTTTACTTTTTCAAAATAAAAAATTGACCAAAAAACAGCCTGTTCTACTTTTTTCTCATGCTTCCCAAAACAATTGGAAAATGTGGTTAACCGCCTTAAATTTTACCGACAATTCATACTACACTCTTGTCTATGAAGACGCTTATACAATTGAAACCATGGTAGAAATGTCAAATACAATTAAGGCCTCTGCTCTTGTTATTTACACCGATGAAAAGATTAAAACCTTAGATTTCAGACCAATTAATACATTAAATGACACCACAAACTTGAATATTTCTGGAACAGATATATGGCTAAATAAACAAAAATCATCGCTTAAAATCATTAGGGATTATATTATATATAGCCCATTAGAGGCCATTGAATCAATTGGAATCAAACCATGAGTATTAACACACAACGCTTTATTCTATTTTTAGTTCTTAATTTTTTTGGCTTGTACTTAGGTTCATTAACAACATCAGTTGCCGTCAACTCCGATTGGTATATGCAACTACAGAAAGCACCATGGACACCTCCAGGTTGGGTGTTTGGAGCTGCATGGACGACCATTATGGTTTGCTTTACTTTTTATATGACGATTGCTATCAATAAAAGCAAAAACAATGTGAAATTGATAACTTTATATCTTTTACAATGGGGACTAAACTTTTTATGGAACCCCTTGTTTTTCTATTATCATCAGGTCTTATTGGCATTAGTTGCTATTGTGTTATTAACAGTGTTGGTCTTTTTGATCTTTCTATTTAATTATAAAAAAATGAAACATTACTCCTTGTTAATAGCGCCATATATTGTTTGGTTGCTCATTGCAACATCTCTAAATATATACATTTATCTCTATAATTGAAACAGGAGAACATTCACATGATTTTCACGCAAACCCACTTACAATACCAACTTTTTAATAGTGCAACACAATGAAATATATCCTATTATTATCGTTATTGTCCTACCAAGTGACACATGCAAACGAAGCAAACGAAACCTCAAATCAAAGACCACAAGCCACTGGGTTTATCTATGGTGCTGGGGTTGCTTACCAACAACAGCTTTACAAAGGATTTGACCAAAGAACCATTGCATTGCCATTAATCGGATATGTGGGTGAAAACCTTAATGTATTTGGTCCGTTTGTCAGTTACTCTTTTTATAAGAAAGACGATTGGAAAGTAGATGTTAACCTTTCGCCAAGATTTTCTGGTTATGAGGCATCTGACAGTCCGTTTTTTGAAGGCATGAGCGAAAGAAAGGATTCTTTAGATGCGGGTTTTAGCCTAAATTATAGTCCTGCAAACTGGACACTAAAATTTAGTACACTTTCAGATGTGCTATCTAAGTCTAAGGGCAACGAATTTAGTTTTATGGTTGCAAACAAACACAAGATCGGCTTATTGTCTATTGAGCCTTCAGTTACCATTAGCCAATTTGACAATGATTTAAGTGATTATTACTTTGGTGTTTTGCAAAATGAAGCCACAGACTCAAGATCTTATTATGAGGGTACTTCCTCTGTTAACAAAACTGTTGGTGTTGCTTTTACTCACCCCTTACCGATTGGCTTACTAAGGTTAGATGTATCCAACACATGGTATGGGTCTGGTATAACGGATTCTCCTTTAGTCGATTCAGACAAGAGCTTTAGTACAAGGTTGTTTTTTATTGGTTTTTTCTAGTATGTATTTTAGTAAAAGCGACATAGATTCATTAGAAAAATTAAAACGCTTAAACTTGATTAACTCGATAGCTGGTATTAGACCCGCCAATCTTATTGGTACTGCTAATGATGCTGGTCAGTCAAACTTAGCCATATTTAGTTCGGTCATGCACTTGGGCAGTGCACCAGCATTGATGGGTTTTATACTAAGACCCGAAGGTGAAGTACCACGAAACACCTATGAAAATATCAAACACAACGGTTGTTTCAGCATCAATCATGTTCATCAAAATTTTGCAGCCAACGCCCATGCCACATCAGCAAAATATCCAAAAGATATATCTGAGTTCGACCAATGTGGCTTTACTGAACAATGGATATCAAACTTTAAAGCCCCATATGTCAAAGAAAGCCTATTAAAAATAGGCTTGTCATATGTGGACTCTATTCCTATTAAAATCAATGGAACCAGTTTAATCATTGGTCAGGTAGAACATTTATACATTGTTGATGACATCATTAACACAGACGGATATATTGACATTGCATCAATCGAATCTATTGGAGTTACAGGATTGAATAATTATTATGGCTTGACTAAACTATCAACTCACCCATATGCTAGGCCATAGAACCATATTATTAACCTTGCGGAATAATACCTATCATCAGTCTAAGCCAATTAGTTCTTGGCAAGGCATCAGCATGAAGGTTTAGCCGTTCTATATCAATTGCTGATAACTTAGTCCAAGGGCTAATTGGATTAGACCATTCTTATAAAAATCATCAAGTTAGGAAGCTCAAGAAATTCCCATCTCTGCTTTACAGCCTTTATCAAGGAAACGACCCTTAATTACAAGCTATGCCTTGATATGAGAATTTCTTAAGCTCCTGATGACTGGTATTATTCCGCAAGGTTAATACTCATCAATTTATTAAACTTAACATCAATATCCCAGATTACTTGCACAAATATTTCACATCAAACCAGTAAGATGTGATTTATGTCTTTAGAAAACAACACTATTTATATAACAGGATCATCAGGCTTGATTGGAAATCAACTGTGCAATGAACTTGCAAATCACAACAATGCTGTTATTAAATTAAACCGTATAAAACACACCAACCCCTCCTTGTGCCCAGATTGGGACCTCAACCAAGAAGGCAAACAAAAAAGCAATAGTCCTGATATAATTATTCACCTTGCTGGTGAAAACATTGGCGCTAAACGGTGGACGAAAAATCAAAAAGAATTAATCTATAACAGCAGAGTACTTGGAACCAGAAGGTTGGTAGATAAAATTTGTTCACTCAAGAATAAACCAACCACCTTTATCTGCGCCTCTGCCATAGGTTATTATGGTGACAGGGGCTCAGAAAAATTAAATGAAAACTCTGCTCCTGGGAGTAATTTTTCTGCAAAACTTAGTGCTGACTGGGAAAAAGAAACTCAACCTTTAATAGAACTTGGCATTAGAGTCATAAACTTAAGGTTTGGAGTGGTGTTAAGTCAACACTCCGGTGCTTTAAAAAAAATGCTTTTTCCTTATAAGTTAGGCTTAGGTGGCTCTATTGGAAAAGGTGACCAACACTTTAGTTGGATCAGTATTAATGATGCCATTAGTGCCATTCTTTATATCCTAAAAACACCATCTTTATCTGGTCCTATTAATGTGACATCACCTCATCCAGTCACCAATAAAACTTTTTCTAAATTACTTGCACAACAACTTAAACGTCCGGCCTTTTTTGCCATGCCAGCTGGTATGTGCAGACTGTTGTTTGGTGAAATGGCAGATGAATTATTGCTATCTAGCTTAAAAGTAGTTCCTGATAAGTTAATTGATAATGGTTTTAAATTTTCAGAGCCGCAATTACCACAGGCCCTTAAAAGGGTTCTTTCGTGAACAATATTCTTATTATTGGTGGTAATAAAGGCATAGGTTTAGCAATTTGTCAGAAATTGCTGGTTTCAAATAATAACCGTATATTTTGCACCAGTAGAAATTATCCTGATGAACTAAATACTCTTGATAAATTAAACAATATTCAATGTGACATCACATCTATTGGCTCTATAAAAAACCTGAAACAGCAATTATCAAAGTACGTAACCCATATAGATAGGGTGATTAACTGTGCAGGGGTGCTACACACAAATACTTATATGCCTGAAAAATCTTTATCACAAGTTAACCAAGAACACCTGGTTGATAATTACTTTGTGAATGCCATGGGTCACATATTGCTGCTTCAACACATCGAAAAATTTCTTGTGGCTGCAAAAAATCCAATAGCCTGTTCTCTTTCAGCCAGAATAGCGAGTATTTCAGATAATTATTTAGGTGGGTGGTACGCCTACAGGATGAGCAAAGCAGCCTTAAATATGGGATACAAGACTTTAGAAATTGAATGGAAAAGAAAACACCCTCACATAAAAATTCTGCTCATTCATCCTGGAACCACTGACACCGATCTATCTAAACCTTTTCAAAAACGAATGAATTTGAAGACCTTACAAAGTTCAAGTCAAACAGCAACAATGATCAATTCTCAAATTAATAAAAAACTTAATGGAGAATTAGGTTCATTATTTGTAGATTTCAACGGTGATAATATTGAATGGTAACTACTTATGGCAATTAATATATACACTGATAATGATTTAATTTTAAATCGGGCAAAAGCAGCCCTTAAAACTGTATTTGTGGCTGACTCTCTTGCAATGCCAGTACATTGGTTTTATCGTACCGAAGACATCTATCACGCCTTTCCAGGTGGAATAAAAAAATTTGAAGATGCCCCACAATATCACCCTTCATCGATAATGTCTTTGCATTCAACACAACAAGGTGGCAGGAGTTACCATACAAATAATAAATCCGAAAACATCATCGGTGGTGTTATTATGAAAGGCAGAGAGGACCATTGGGATAAACCTAATAGACATTATCATCATGGCATGAAAGCGGGTGAAAACACCTTAAATGTTCATTGCTTAAGAACCCTTATTCAATCAATAATAGATTTAAAAGGCAGATATAATAACCAATATTTTCTCGAAAGTTATGTGTCTATGATGACGGCAAAGAAACCCCTACATAACGATACCTATGCTGAATCATACCACCGTGGGTTTTTTGCCAATTATATTAATGGAAACGACCTGCAAAGTTGCGCTGCAAAAACACACGATACCGCTTCTATTGGCGGATTAGTTAGCATAGGGCCGCTAGCGATGTCATTGTTTTTATCTGGTCATGATAGTTTGTATGTTCAAGATCAATGTAAGTCTCACTTATATTCAACTCATCCAGATGAATCGTTGGCCAGTATTTGTTCTGATTATGTTGAATTAATCAATGACCTGCTTTTTTGCGATGATTATCAAAGTACTTTAGATATATTGAAAGATGCCCTCAAAAAAGCAAGTCTTAATTCGATTCGATCTGATGATTTTTCTGAAATTGATGACCACTCAATTGTTGGAATGAAGTATTCAACAGCCTGTTACATAAGTGGTTCATGGCCATCGGTTTTATTTTTAGCTTGCAAATACCACAACGATATCAAAAAAGGACTTTTGGTTAACACCAATCTTGGTGGCGATAATGTACACCGTGGTACTGTGTTGGGCTTTATTTTGGGTTTGTGCCAAGAGGGCAATAGAATTCAAACTATCGATGAATGGTTTTTTCAACTCAAAGGCCACCTATCTATAAAAACTGAAATGCGCTATTTGTTCCAGTCAATAATGTGATTATTGACAATAAAATGTGTGTTACTGCTGATTAACCAACTCAATACTTTTAAGTTTAAATTCAAAATCACCTGTCTGATATGAGGCTATTAATACACCCATTTGTTTTACATCTTTAAGCGTTAGTTTCGGCATATTAATTAACTTTCTGCCTCTAAAACTAGGAATAAACTCTTTTAGTTCCATTTCAATTATCTGCCATTTATCTTTGGTGGTTTTAAATTCATACACATAAGCAGCACCATCATACCCGAGATTTGTTCTTAATCTAAATTGGTATATTTTACCGTCACCTTTAATTTTTAGTTTTATCTTGTCATATGTAACATCAGACTCAAAAGGCCACAACATTCTAAGCGATGCAAAACCCCCATTGTTATCAAGTGATACCGTTCCTTCAAAACCCAAGCTTTCATTGTGGTGATTAAATTGACTGGATGAAAGCCCACCCATAACACTGTCATTAACAATCATAATGTGGTTATCGGGCAATTGATTAAAGTTTATACGCATCGTTTCACCATTTATTTGTGACAATACCAAAAATAGTAAATATATTGTTGTCATGTTATTGTTTAAATTATTAAAGTTTTGATTATATTGATTATTAGTGAATTAAATGTGAAAACTTATCTGTTTTGTTTTCTCGATTTTTGAACACGTATGATTTAGATTCTGTCTCTTATACACATCTGACGCTGCCGACGATCTACTCTGTGTAG
>CAJXVJ010000152.1 GCA_913061105.1 uncultured Alcanivoracaceae bacterium
ACGAGATTTCTGCCTGTCTCGTGGGCTCGGAGATGTGTATAAGAGACAGCATTGACACAGCAAGAGAATAAAATGTATTTTGCAGAGAGGTTTAATTCATCTAAACGAAAAAATGGCTTGTATCATATTGATGTTACAAGTGAAAAAACGATTAAGAAAACAAGCAAAAAACCTGTAGATATTATTAAAAAATTAAATAATGCAGTCTTTTATTTAACCGCAGGTGATGGAAAAATAAGATTGTTTACAACAAGGAAATATGATAAAAAAGATGAAATATTTACATTTGAATATTGGTTTTTACATCATAAAGAAAGCAAATGGCGAAAAATATATTCAACTGAAACAGATTCTATTGAAATGCCATATAGACCCGTATATATAACAAATGACAATAAAAACATATATGTACGTACAAACAAATCTAGCGACAAAGTATCAATTCATAAACACTTGTCATCAGATTTTAGTTTTGATGGAATATTTTATGAAAATGATAATATTGAAATAACAGGATTACATATTGATGAACAAACACATGATATTCTAGGTGTTTACCATGTTGAAAATGGGTTTCATAAAATACAATATATTACAGATAATGACGATGAACTTAGGCATTTAAGAAAACAATATCCAAAGCATAAATTTTATGTTGCACAGCACAATAAAGAGATTAATAAGATTTTGGTATTTGGAACAAATGAATATTCAAAAGGGTCATGGTCAATTTATGATACAAAATCAAACAAAATAGAAAAATTATTTGAAACCCACCCCGAATATAACAAACTAGAAAAAGGAAGCTTTAATACAATTAAAATAAAAACCAATGATGATTTTACAATTGAAGGATATTTGGTTACTCCTAAGTCAAATACAAAATCTCAATTTCCATTGGTGGTTATTCCTCATGGAGGACCAATTGGAATTAGGGATTTTGCATATAATAATGATGTTCAGCATTTTTATGCTTCACATGGGATTGCAACATTAAAAGTTAACTATCGGGGATCTGGAGGGTTTGGTAAAGAATTTGAAGCATCAGGCAAAAAACAATGGGGAAAACAAATTGAATCAGATATCAATCAAATGGTAGACCATGTAATTCAAAACCATGAAATCTCAAAAGATGAGATATGTGCTATGGGCAGCAGTTATGGTGGTTATTCAGCAATCATGCTTACAATTATTTATCCTGAACGTTATAAATGTGCCATATCATTAGCCGGTGTAATGGACTTACCGTTGATGTTTACTTCTAGTGATTTCAAATCTTATGAAAAAAGCCTTGAGGAATTTAAAAGCATAGTAGGTGATCCACAAACAGAATATCAAAAATTGATTAATAATTCACCATTGTATTTAACTGAAAAAATCTCTAAACCCATTTTATTGTTTCATGGTGATGGTGATGAAAGAGTGACGATAGAACATTCAATAAGAATGAAAGAAATACTGGATAAGATGAAAAAAGATGTGCAGTTAGTTACATTAAAAGGTGAAGGCCACTCTTTTAATAACACAGAATCTGAAATAGTCTATATTGCTCGTTCATTGGATTTTCTTAAAAAGAATTTATCATTGCATTAAATTGACTGATTATTAACAATCAATTCCACGGTATCATAAAGATTTGGCTTTAATACACACAAAAGGAGCACACACAGGTGCTCCACTACTATAAAATAGAGTTATTATACACTCTCATATTATTAAGGTTTCTCTGAGGTGTCTTCAAACCCATTGCCAAATATTCGATCATCGTATATCACCATAAACTCAACAATTTGTGATGTATCCTCGCCGTTATTGGCTGTTCCACCATCATCTTTTAATTGAACTTGTATAATAGCAGCGCCGTAATTGCCGATATTGATATCGACTCTTAATTGTCCATTATTATTAATTGAAACAGCACTGATGACATTATCTGGGTCAATTTCACCTGCAGTTATTGAATCAATACTTTGCCCACTTTCATCTGCCGGGCCAAAGACTATGTTTTCAATAAAGTCTGATACTTCAACAAAGTCATCAATGGCATCAACTAATCCTGTAACATCAACATTACCCATCACGGTAAATGTGGGTGCATCATTAACTGGATTGACTTCAATTGTAATTGTAGAAGTTACAGTGTGAGTTCCATCAGTAATTTCATAATTTAGGACATCTGTTCCGACGGCGTCAGCCACTGGTGTGTATGTGAAGGTACCATTGGCTAACATATTGATCGAACCACCTAATCCAACCATTGTTGATATTCCTGTTGTAACCACAGTTAGTCCATCATTATCAGGATCATTGTCATTGGTTAGGACACTGCCAACTGAATTTAATATCGTGTCTTCATTGGTGTTGTATGAATCATTATTAGCAACTGGAATATCAGCAGTGACTTCTATTGTTCTGGTCACTGTGTCGGCTTCATTGCCAGCTGTATCCATAACATTGTAAGTCACTTCATACATGCCAGGAATATCGGTATCAACGTCAGAATCATCAATCACAATTGTCGCTGTTAATGCAGTATCATCATCCACCAAGTCTGTGGCTGTAGCGCCCAATTCGGTATAACTTTCTGTTTCTTGAATCATTTGAGGGTTTGCACCAGTAAGTGTAATTTCTGGAGATGTACTATCAATAATAGTTACTATTTGAGTCGCTGTGCCCGAGAGTCCTGCATTATCGGTTGCTGACCATGTGATGGTGTGTACTCCAATTGCAAATGGGCCAGTAGTATTAGCTGTTGGCACTATTGATCCATCTGCGATATCAGAAGCAGTTGCAGATCCTAAGTTTACAACTGTTGTTGGCCCTGTGGCTTCCATGTTAATTGCTGGTGGTGCTGAAACAATTGGAGGAGTGGTATCGACTATCGTCACGCTTTGTGTTGCTGTGTCGAAATGACCATGTTTATCAGTGGCAGTCCATGTGACCGAATGAATGCCTACAGCAAAACTGGATGCATCATTAATTATCACTATACTTGCATTGTCGCTATCAACATCTGTGGCTGTTGCGGTACCTAATGCTGGGTTACTCAAAGGAGCTGTGGCTTCTTCAGTTATACCAGCTGGTGCCATTATTATTGGCACATAGACCTCAAAAGCGCCAATGTCACGGGTACCTGAAGCCAGAAAGCCACGTTGATCAGTGAGTGTTGAATCACCATCACCCGCATCAATCGCTTCACTGCCTACTTTTAGGGCATGGGTATTGGTCAGTCCACCATGATTAGCCAATGAACCAACTGTTGCGGTGGTTAACATAGAAACTCCGGGGCAGTTACTGGCTAAGTTATCCGATAAATTATTATTGCCAATAAATGTTGAACCACCCGTACTATTACATTCATTTGTGGAATTGGCGGTTCTATGAAAAAGTGTGTTTTTTAGCATGTTTATTGTGCCACTGCTATTCCTGATTGCAGCACCATTTGCGCCTGCACTGTTTCCTGAAAAGGTGTTATTAAGGATGCTATTTATGGTGTCATTATTTCTAATTCCGCCACCATTTGAAATGGCTAAATTTTTAGAAAATGTCGTGTTTTGGATGACTGTTATGGTTCCATTATTTATTATTCCGCCACCATTTGAAATGGCTAAATTTTCAAAAAACGTCGTGTTTTGGATAATTGTTATGGTTCCATTATTAATTATTCCGCCACCAGAAAAATTCGCTTCGTTATTAGACAAAGTACTGTTTTCAATAGACAAAACACCATCATTTAATATTGCGCCACCAGATTGCTGATCATCAATTCCATCAGCGCAACCATTAGACAGTCTGATGTTTTTAATTGCAAGACTACCCATTGTTGCTACACGTAGGATGCGGAATTCGTTGATGCTATTAACTGAATTAAAATTACAGTTAAAGCTGCCATTACGGGCCAATTTAAAACCCATACCATCAAGAGTAAGGGCGCTAGCTATGCTATGTGTTCCTGTACTTGCATCACCTTCATAGGAAGTAGTTAAAACGATGTCTGCATTCAGGTTTATGGTATCTTCATCTGGACCATTGGCATTAGCGCATTCTATGGCTTGGTTTAGTGCAGTTGGATCAGCCACTGATGTTGTAAAACCATCTGTTTGTAACACATCAGGGCATAACTCAAGTGCCTGGGCTTCAAAAGCACCAATGTCTCGATTACCATTAGTTGCAAAACTGCGTTGATCGGATGCGGTTCCACCAATAGCCGTATCAAGTGCTTCGCTTCCTGGTAATAAAGCATGGGTCAATGTTGGACCGCCATTATCCGACAATAGGCCAATAGTTGCTGTGGTTAATGTGGTTGAAACACCAGGACAATTACTTGTTATGGTATCGGATAAATTGTTACTGCCGCCAATAGACCCCATTCCTACATTTGTACACTCAGTGCCGTCGTCTGTATTTTGGTGGAACAGAGAATTGCGAAGTGTGTCTATAGTGCCTTCATTTTTAATCCCGCCGCCAAAATTACTGGCAGAATTACCTGAAAATGTGCTGTTTTGAATAGTGGTTATGTTTTCTCGGTTATCAATGCCACCGCCTGAGAAACGTGCATCGTTTGCTGAAAATGTGCTGTTTTGGATGGTAGAAATAGTTCCACTATTAAATATCCCGCCGCCTGAAGAATCAGATTTGTTTCCAGAGAATGTACTGTTTTGGATGATATTAATTGAGCTGCCAATTCTAGAATCAATGCCACCACCTCTGTTATCAGAAGAGTTATCTGAGATTGTAGTGTTGTCCAATGATAAAACACCTTCATTGAATATAGCTCCACCATTTCTGGTGAGGCTACTGCCATTGCCATCTGCACAACCATTGCTCAGTGTGATGTTGTTAAGTGTGAGATCAGCTGTTGCTCCAATCCGAATAATGCGAAATTCACCTAGGTCACTGGTAGTATTTAATGTGCAGCCTACTGAATCATCACGAACGATACTGAAATCCATGCCATTAAGAATTATTGGGCCTGTTATAGCAGGTATTCCAGTATGGCCATAGGTTGCATGATTTTCATAGGCAACGGTTAGGGTCATATTAGAACTTAGATTTATGGTGTCAGTGGCATTGCCATTTAAATTAGCACATTCGATGGCTTGATAAAGTTCAGTGGGGCTAGAAACAGATGTGGTAAACCCGTCTATTAATAAAGCCATAGGACATGCATCAAAGGATAAAAATTCAAAAGCACCAATGTCTCGAGATACAAAGGCAGCAAAACCACGTTGATCATGTGTAGTTGCATTGGCATCACCCGCATCAATCGCTTCACTGTTCTGGAGTAAAGCATGGGTCATAGTCAAGCCACCGTTGTCAGCCAATGGCCCTACTGTGGTATCGGTTAATGTAGTTGCAACACCTGGGCAATCACTGGCCACATTATCTGATAAATTGTTACTGCCATTAAAAGTACCATTATTTCCATCAAGACAGTCATTGCCGGCAATATTTTTATGGAATAATGAATTACTGAGGTTTCCTATTGTGTCAAAGCTAGAAATTCCACCACCAAAGTTCCCTGAAAAAGTGCTGTTTTGAATGGTTGTAATGGTGTTGAAATTTACAATCCCACCACCAAATATAAGGGCAGTGTTACCTGAGATGGTACTGTTTTGAATGGTGATAACGTTGCCGGTTGCACTGTTACTAATTCCACCACCGCTGTTTTGAGCAAAATTTTCTGAGAATGTACTATTTTGAATGGAGTTAATGTCACCAGTATTGTAAATACCAGCGCCATGAAAAGCTGTATTTTCTGATAGGTTGCTGTTTTCAATAAACAAGTTGCCTTGATTAAATATCGCACCTCCAAATTCACCAGATCCACTTCCAATCGCACAACCATTTCTCAAGGTAATGTGACTCAGTCTTAGGTCACCTGAAGCAAGAACACGAATGAGACGAAAATCATCTGGTCCATTATTACCTAATACGTCACATGTCAAACCAGAATCTCGTTCTATACTAAAACCCATGCCATCAAGAATTATTGGACTGGTTATGGCAGGAGTTCCTGTGCTTCCTTCTAAATTTACATCCTGAAATTCTGATGTTATGGTGATGTTATCACTCAAAATAATGGTATCAGTGCCATTCCCATTTAAGTTAGCACATTGTATGGCTTTATTAAGGATAGCAGAATCAGAAACAGATGTTGTAAAGCCATCAGTTTGAAAAATTACGGGACACAATTCAAACAGAGATGAAGCCTCATAAGCACCAATGTCTCGAATTTCTGACACATTAACACCACGTTGATCATCTGTTGATGCATTGGAATTGCCAGCATCAATGGCTTGGCTGCCAAAATTCAAAGCATGGGTCATTGTTGGGCCACCATTATCAGCCAAAGGGCTGACTGTAGCAGTGGTTAAAGTCGTTGAAACATCTGGGCAGTCACTGTTTACATCATCCGATAAATTATTACTGCCATTAAAAGTATCTGTATTAACACACTCAGTTCCACCACCACTGTTTTGGTGGAACAACGAATTGCTAAGCATATCTATTGAGCCTGAATTACTTATCCCTGTGCCATCATCGGTAGCTGTATTTTCTGAAAAAGTCACGTTTTGTAGGCTAGTTAACACTCCAATGTTATTTATACCACCACCTGTTTGTAAAGCAGAATTCCCAGAAAATGTACTGTTTTCAATGGTATTTATCGTTCCATTATTTCTAATTCCACCACCTGTTTTACCAGATTCATTTTCTGAAACAGTACTGTATTCGATTTTGGAGATGGTGCCTGTATTAAAAATGCCACCGCCAGCTAAACGAGATATGTTATCTGAAATAGTACTGGTACTAATTGTCAAAACACCTTCATTGAAAATTGCACCGCCCTTGCTGGCATTGGTGTTCCCAACTGCACAACCATTACTTAACGTCATATTTTGGAGGGTTAAATTACCCAATGTATTAATGTGTATAAGTCTGAATTCACCAGCTAATTGATTAACAAATGAACAATTAAAACTGGTATCACGTTCTAATTTATTTCCCGCTCCATCTAGAATGATTGGGCTAGAAATGACAGGTGTTCCTGTTACTCCAAAACCATTATTTTGAAACGCAGCTGTTAATGTGATGTCACCGCTCAGGTTTATGGTGTCTGTGCTATTGCCATTTAAATTAGCACATCCGATGGCCTCATGAAGATCAGACTGGGTGGTTACAGAAGTGTTAAATCCATCGGCTTGTAGGGCAATTGGACACAATTCTAATGCCAAAGCCTCAAAAGCACCAACGTCTCTTATGCCTGAGGCCAATGTGCCACGTTGATCAGATGTGGTTGAATTACCATCGCCTGCATTAATTGCTTCACTGCCCAAAAGCAATGCATGGGTCATGGTAGGCCCGCCATTATCAGTCAATGGACCTACAGTTGCTGTCGTCAACGACTTTATAACACCAGGACAATTACTGATGACACTATCTGATATATTGTTGCTGCCATTGAAAACATCCGTATTAAGACATTCATTTGAACCTGAGCCTGTATTCTGATGGAACAAAGAGTTACTGAGTGTACCAATTGTGCCAGAATTACCAATTGCAAAGCCGTCACTACCGGTTATAGAGTTTCCTGAGAAAGTGGTGTTTTGAATGGTTGTTATTTCTCCAGAATTACTCATTCCACCGCTACCTGATGCTGAATTTCCTGAGAAGGTGCTGTTTTGGACAGTGGTTATGATGCCATTATTTTTAATCCCACCGCCTAAACTGACTGATGTATTTCCTGAGATAGTACTGTTTTGAATGGTCGATATTGTGGCAAGTACATCGTTAAAAACCCCAGCACCTAAGTATGCTGAACTTCCTGATACGGTACTGTTGTTTAGTGACAATTCTCCCTCATTAAATATAGCTCCACCATAACTTTGTATTCCCAAATCATCATCTGCACAACCATTATTCAATGATAAATTGTTGATTGTTAGATCGCCGGTATTTTGAACTAAAATAAGGCGAAATTCTCCATCATCATTAAATTCATCATTATTACAAGCACCAACACGCGTGATAGCAAATCCCATACCATCAAGAATGACTGTACTGGTGATACTTGGTGTTCCTGTACTTCCATAAGAATTAGTTAAAAATATATCGGATAGGATAACATTGACACTCAGATTTATGGTATCAGTACCACTGCCAGCATTACATTCCCCTGGAGCTCCAGAGACTTCTGCATCGGTATTGGCAGCAGTAATGGCCTCAGTTATGGAACAAACACCATCAACCGCAACAGCACCATCGGTACCATCGACTGTTATTGTGGCAGAATTTGCTGAGCCTATAAAAACTAAGGTAGTACACAGTGCAAATATTAAAATTGAATTGACTTTCAAAATAGTTTTCCCCCCGAAATAACAACAATTTGTTGCAGATAACTATATATAACCGAATCGACTTATACAAGATATTTATTGTGGATGATTAAGTTTATTTTCGACTGAGTAGATATCGTCTTTGATTATTAAACTCTCTAATAATTATTCTTGTTATCTAATGAGGTTGTCAGTAGAATCTGTCTCTTATACACATCTCCGAGCCCACGAGACAGGCAGAAATCTC
>CAJXVJ010000153.1 GCA_913061105.1 uncultured Alcanivoracaceae bacterium
ACAGGAATATGCGTAAATCAGACAGGTGTTTTTGTGTTAACTTTTTCTTCCTTTTTAAAATTATTAAAAGAATCTTTTAGAGACTTGTTGCCTATTATATTGGTGATTTTGTTTTTCCAGCTAGCCATTATCCAAAGTGTACCTGAAGGTTGGCAAAACACTTCCATTGGATTAGTTATCGTGGGAATAGGTTTGGCCATATTTTTACTAGGATTAGAAGTCGGAATCTTTCCGGTTGGAGAAGGTTTGGCCAGAGATTTTGCCATAAAAGGCTCTACAATATGGATTGTTTTGTTTACTTTTATGATTGGTTTTGGCACAACAGTCGCCGAACCTGCACTGTTGGTTATTTCTGATCAGGCTTCCTTTGTCAGTGGTGGGCGTATTACTTCGTTTACATTAAGAATTGTTGTGGCCTTATCAGTCGGCTTTGGCATAGTACTTGGAGTTTGGAGAATTATCAAAGGCCATCCCATTCATTATTATATTATTACTGGCTATATATTGGTTGTTGCTGCAACGGCATTTGCTCCCTCAGAAATTGTTGGACTTGCTTATGACTTGGGTGGGGTAACAACATCAACCATCACCGTACCACTGGTAGCTGCATTGGGCATTGGGTTGGCTTCAACAATTGAAGGAAGAAACCCAGTACTCGATGGCTTTGGTTTGATTGCTTTTGCCTCATTAACTCCCATGATATTTGTTCAATTTTATGGCATTTATGTTTATGAATTTGCTGAAGTAGTGGAAATGGTAGCTCCCATAAAACAACAAATCGGCACTTCAACACCAACAGGGTTTGAGTTTAATCTTGCTGGAGTGCTTAAAGGCATCGTTAACATTTTTTTTGATGTATTGCCAATATTAGCGGTTATTTTCTTCTTCCAATATATTGTATTAAAAAAGAAAGTACAAAATCTAAAAGAAGTGCTCATTGGCTTTGGACTTGTCATCATTGGGCTGTATGCTTTTGTTTTAGGATTAGAAATGGGCTTGTTCACTTTAGGTGAATCGATGGCATTTCAACTCACACAAGAAAACAACAATATTTTAATTTTTATGTTTGCTCTTGCCATAGGATTTTCAACCACAATGGCTGAACCTTCGCTCATAGCCATTGCAAAAAAAGCAAAAGACATTAGTGATGAAAGAGTAAATGATTTTGTGCTTCGTATATTTGTCGCGGTTGGAGTTGCCATCGGCATTGCATTAGGGGCCTATCGCATTGTCAATGGCGGTGAAATTGTTTATTACATTATTTCAGGATATTTGTTTGTTATATTTTTAACATTTATGGCACCTAAATATATCATTCCTATTTCTTACGACAGTGGCGGAGTCACAACTTCAACCGTCACAGTACCTCTGGTTGCAGCATTGGGTTTGGGTCTTGCAACAAATATAGTCGGTAGAGATCCGCTAATCGATGGTTTTGGATTGATCGCTTTTGCTTCATTGTTTCCTATTATAACGGTTATGATTTATGGCATTGTTGTTGACAAGATTGGTGTCAAAGGCAAGCAAGAACTATTAGACATAAAAATGGGTGAACTGCGGTATGCATTGGCCGATGCAAACAACATGAAACTGGCAACGGTAAATGTACATAAAACTGATTTAAGGCATTCTTTTAGAGCCAATTTTTCAGCTATTCATGTCATTATCCCAAAAGAAAAAGAGGAAAAAGCCTTACTCAAAGCAAAAGAAGCCGGAGCCACGGGAGTCACCATTACAGAAGCTCATGGAATGGGCTTAAAGGAAATATCTAATTTCTATAGTAGGCTTAAGAGTGCCAATTCTGATGTGAGTTTGATGTTTATCGTCTCTAGTAAAAATGTCAATAGATTTGTTCAAAAAATGATGTTGGATCTTGATATTGTAGGCGAAGGTTCAGGCATTATTTATTCTCATCCTATTTCGCACCTTAAGGGCATCACGCTATCGATTGATGACTTATAAAGAAAACAATCAATCGTAGAGACGTTCAAAAAATTAAAACCCCTGAATGATGTTATCCATACTCTATCAAGATGAACACATTGTTGCAATTGATAAACCTTCGGGTTTATTGGTTCATCGCTCCTTGATAGATAAGCGTGAAACACGATTCGCTTTGCAAACGACACGAGATCAGATCGGTCAATATGTTTATCCAGTTCACCGGTTAGATAAACCAACATCAGGTGTGTTAGTGATGGCCTTATCACCTGAAATTGCGACAAAACTTACGCAACAGTTCAGCCAGAAACAAATCACAAAAAAATACATGGCCTTAGTCAGGGGACACACATCAGGTGAAGGCATTATTGATTATGCCTTGAAGGAAGAGTTGGATAAAATGACCGACAGAAATGCCCAACAAGATAAGCCCGCTCAGGAAGCCATCACGCATTATAAAACCTTATGGCAGGGTGAGATTGCTCAACCAGTTGGACGTTATCCTACTGCCCGTTATTCTTTGGTTTCATTAACTCCCGAAACAGGTCGTAAGCACCAAATAAGAAGGCACATGAAGCATATTTTTCATCCAATTGTTGGTGATACAACACATGGTGATGGTAAACATAATGCGATGTTTAGAGAACGTTTTGGTTTGAGTCGTTTATTATTGGTTGCCAAGGAATTAAATTTAGAACATCCAGTGACTGGTAAACCAATCAAATTGGCTGCATCATTGGGAGATGAATTTGAAAGGGTTCTCTCTGGGTTGGGTTGTTCAGATTTTGAATAAAGGTGTAAAAGTCTCACTGTGCATCAGCCGTATGAAATTCCAAAATTTGTAAAATCCTAAAACAGGAGTATAATATATTCCCAACCCACTAAAATATTAATAGGAGATTCATCCATGTCAACCTATGCAAAAGACAGTTCTATCAATCAACACATCATCAATGTTGCACCTGATTTGCCAGATTTTCGTGATTGGGATTATCAGCCGGCGTTGTTAAACCTAAAGCAATTTATTGACCCGCCACGTAACCTGCATATTCTTGATCAAAAAAGTGAAGGGGCGTGTACAGGATTTGCATTGGCTGCTGTAATCAATTACCTAAATCAGCAACGTGGTTGCATGGATAAAAAAGTCTCAGCCAGAATGTTGTACGAAATGGCGAAGCGTTATGACGAGTGGGAAGGACTGGAATATTCAGGGTCTTCTTGTCGTGGTGCGATTAAGGGCTGGGACAATATGGGCGTAGCAGAAGAGAGTTTGTGGAAGTATGTGCCCAATCGTAAAGGCAATTTTACTATTGAAGCGGCAAAAAATGCCCGATCCACTACCATTGGTGCTTATTTTAGGTTAAATCAAAGAATATCAGATTTCCATTCTGCGATTAATGAAGCAGGTGTTGTTTATTGTTCAGCAAAAGTGCATGGTGGTTGGGACAATAAAAAATTAAAAGATGATGTCATACCTTATGATAAGAAAGAGAAAGGCGGGCATTCATTTGCCATTGTTGGTTATAACAGTGTTGGATTTTGGGTGCAAAATTCATGGGGAAAATCTTGGGGCAATGATGGCTTGGCGATTTGGACTTATGAAGATTGGCAAAAGAACATTCAAGATGCTTGGGTATTGCGACTGGCATTAGAAACACCACAAATTTGGCACAAATCCAATGATAAGAAAAACTCAAATACCGATAAATCATCTGCTAGCAAGGAACCAAACCGCGGAGAAATTGCTGGGCATTTTGTGCATGTTGATGACGGTGAATTCCATGAAAATGATAAATATTGGTCCACACTGAATGATGTTAAGATAACCACAAAGAACCTAGAAATATCAGACAAATACGATCATTTGTTGTTTTATTTTCATGGAGGTTTGAATAAACCCAGTGCTTCGGCCAGCCGCATCGCAGCAATGAAAAATGTGTTCAAAGAAAACAAAATCTACCCCTACCACTTTATGTATGACACAGGTTTGATGGAAGAGTTAAAAGATGTGATTTTCCGCAAAAAAGACAAGGTACATGACAGGGCAGAAGGTTTTACCAGTGCCACAGATTGGTTGTTGGAAAAATTGACCCGAATCCCAGGACGTGCTTTGTGGCGTGAAATGAAACGCGGAGCGCGTACACCATTTAATAAACCTGGAGCAGGCACTCAAGTAATTAAATTGTTTTTAGATGCCATTAAATTGAACAATAAACGAAGAAAAGCAAACGGCAAGAAACCCATACAAATACATATCGCTGGCCACAGTACTGGTGCCATCATGGCTGGTTGGATGTTAAATAGAATCAATCAATTGCCCAAAGTATCACAACTGAGGGTAAATTCTGCTACTCTTTTGGCTCCTGCAGCATCAGTGGATTTTTATAAGGATTATTATGTTCCGTTATTAACGACACCACAGTCAAAATTTGGCATTGATCAATTAGATATTCAATGTTTAAGTGAAAAATTAGAGTTGGATGATACAGTCGGTCCATATAGAAAATCATTGTTGTATCTGGTTTCAAAAGCATTTGAAGAATCTAAGAAAACTCCAATTCTAGGCATGAAAAAATACCACAATAAAATTACGGATCATGAGAAGTTGTCATTGATTTACTCTGATGGAGAAAATGGCAGTGAAAACCGCAGTAACAGTGAAACACACGGTGGCTTTGATAATGATATTAAAACCATGAATACATTATTGAATCGTGTATTATCAGATAACACAATAAGACTCTTTACAGAGGAAGATTTAGATTACTAATAGGTGTATTTTTGTTTGGTTATAATTGAATCTGAGTTAATAAATGGTTTTGGTATTAATTCATCCGGTCTTGGTTGAATATCAAAATGTCGTGACTCTAATATATTCGGACTCATTTCAATCAGTGTGAAATCTAAGTTTTCTCCAGGTGATAACTCAATATCAATGACAAATGACAGTTCATTTTGACGATAAATAGAGGCCATGCGCCTGTTTGCTTTAATGGATTTAGGTTTGCCTTCGTGCAAGATTTCTTTATTTATGGCCAATTTTAATAGATTAACAGGTGTATTGTGTATCAGTACCATTTTATGGATGGGCCTTTGTGGAGTGATTTCAAGTTTATAGATGTGCTTGTCAGTGTATTCTCTTTCATAAATCACTTCTACTTGAGCAGTGGCAATGTTTTTATTTTCTGTTTTTGCAACAATGTTTGCTCCATAACCTGCATACCCATGTTGTTTTTTAAATTCATTTAGGGCTGGCGCATCTAATCTGCCTTTTTCAAAAAATGTTTTAGTCCAGTTATCGATTTCATTGTCACGAGAAAACCAAAAGGCAGATTGAGTGTCATGATCTTGGAAATAGTACAAGCTATTGGGTTTGGGTCGAGAAGGATTAAATGAAGCTTGTGTTTCAGCAAAAATATAGATACATATTAAAGGCAGGATGAAGATCCATTTATTGATGTAATACTGTTTTGGAATAATTATACATGAGATAAAAACTGAAAGAATCAAGGTAATTAACAAACCACTAAATGGTAAAATCATTAGCCCTAAAGCCACTGGAAATATTTTAAGGAAAGGTGTAAAAATGAGTAAAACAGGTGCGAATAGCATTAAAGTAACCGTGGCTTGTGGTTTTGTTGAATAAACATTAACTGCCAGTGCTATTGTGCCCAATAAACTGATGAGAATGAAAAAGTGTGCTCCTGTTAGTTTTAAGGCAAAAACAAACCCAAATATGATCCATATTAAGATGGGCACTGCCATTAATTCAGGTGGTGAGTGTTTTTCTGATGCGCTTCGGTAGAAAAAATAACAGATACTGACGCTCATTAGCGCGAACAGTACTACATAAATATGGCCATTGTAGGTAAAGCCTTGTAGGATTTCTGAATAATGGGGATGCAGCCAATATAAAAATTTTAGTAAGGTAAATCCCAATAAAGCAGATGCAATCAAGGATTTAAATAAAGGCATTGAACCTGTCAGCATTGACTTCATTTTGAGTTTTTTGATTTTTACTCCATGAGCTATTACCAGAAGAAATATCAACAAATTTATCAACGATAAACTGATGGCCCAATCAAATGGGTAGCTGATGGTTTTCCAAAAGGGAACTTGAAAGTAAACATCATCAGTTTCAGATCTTAATGTAGACAAATCAATTTGGCTTAATGTATCTAACATGGGCATGAGATAAAGTGCTTGGTGTGCCAATGAATCTAGAGACAGGTTTCTGGCATTATCAAGTTGTGTATGGTAGTTGAAATGGTTGTCGATAAAAGCAAAATTAAATCCAACAGCATCTATGTCCTCTCTAAAAACAGTTAAATCTGTATCATTAGGCAACATTTTATAAATGCTATATGCCAATGAATTTGATTGTCCTAATTGTACATTAGCCTTTTTGAATACTTCCAACATGCCATGATTGCCCGTGTTGGTTTCCATAAACATATAAGAACTACCTGCTGTACCACGCGCTTCAAAATTCAGCACTGCTCCAATATTTTGATACAGCCTATGACGATTAACAAAAGCTTTTGCACCCAATAATCCGATTTCCTCAGCGTCAGTGAACAAGATAATAATGTCATTTTTAGGTTGGATTTTTTGGGCCAGATAAGCACGAATGCCTTCTAAAATAACCACTATACCTGATCCAGCATCGCTGGCTCCTAATGAGGAATAGGGCGCAGAATCATAATGTGACATTACTAGCAAAGATTTTGCATCAGCTGATGTGTCACTGCCTTTTATTGTGGTAAAGATATTTTCTACTTCTGTAAATGTGTTGTTATTGTTTGCAACATTGGTCTTTTGTATTCTGACATCTAAACCAAGAGATTTTAGTTCTCTCATGAGATAAGACTTAATCCATTTTTGATTTTGTGAGCCAGTGTAATGTGGATGGTTAGTAATATGAGAAAGGTGTTCTATCGAGTTTTCAATTGAAAAACGTCCTTCTATAATGGTATTGATATCTACTTTATGAGGTTTTAAAGGCATAAATGCCAAATAAATTAAAATTAAGATGGAAATTAAGTTTATATAATTGGTTGATTTCTTTAGCATGTTTATTTTAGTTTAGTATCTAACAAACAGAATATCAGAGAGTTTTGCATATGTCTGGGACTATGGAAAAAAGAATCAAAAAAATACCAATCAAAGCAAATTTGCCGAGTTTTTCATTTGATTAATGGTTTTGATACAATTGTTATGGCCATTCAGAAATGATGCTAAAACCTCTATAAAATCATAAATACCGTTAGAAACAGTTTATAATGTGTAAATGAATTTCATATCAAACAATAGTTACTGAATCCAAAATAGAGATACAAATGTTAGATAAATTATTTAATGCCACAGTCATTGAAAGCATGCGACAGCACCACTTGTTTAAAGCAATGGATGAAACCCAGTTTGATAATATTCTTACATTTGCACGCTTAAAAAGCCTATCATCTGATCAATTGTTATTCCAACATGGAGATGAATTGACTCATTTGTATTATGTGATTGATGGTGCAATAAAACTTTACCGTTCAACCATTAAAGGCAATGAAAAAATAATTGAAGTCGTCCAAGCTGGAAAATCATTTGGTGAAGGTGTATTGTTTGAGGGTTTTCCTAAGTACCCTGTATCTGCCATAGCCATGAAACCTAGTATAGTCGTTACCATAAATGCCAATAAATATTTAAATATCCTTAAAGATTCCAACCCTTTATGTATCAATATGTTGGGACACTTATCGAAAAGGCTACATTGGATGCTTAAAGAATTAGATAAACAAACTTTACACAATGCATCATTTAGGATTATTGATTATTTTTTGTCTCAGGTAAGCAAAAATGAAACATCGGTTTATGACCTGTGTTTAACCATACCAAAACGTGACATTGCATCTCGATTATCAATCAAACCTGAAACTTTTTCTAGGGCATTAAAATCTTTATTACAAAAGGATCTAATCTCTATCGAAGACAACCATATTATTCTTAAAAACGTCAAAAATTTACGTGAATTGGTTCAATTAGAAGAAATTTAAATACAATGAAATACTTTTGTGGCATTTATCAATTCAGATTTTTCTTATTGATGATCCTGGTTTCAAGTAATTTACACTCGGAAACAACCCATGTAGGTGAGCTAAGAAAAGGCATTTTTCAAACCTCTGCAACTATTACTGAATTAATATCTGAACTTTCAATTGAACAACAAGAGTTATATCAAACAATTATTAAGTCTGATGAAATAATTGAATGGGAGATTTACGTCCCAACAAACTATCAACCCAATAAGAAACCTGGATTAATGGTATATATCAGTCCATCAAGAACGGGTAAAATTCCTGAAAGATGGATATCATTGATGGATAAGCACAATTTGATTTGGGTTTCGGCAAACAGATCTGGGAATAATATTGATCCCAGAAAACGGTTGATTATGGCAGTATTGGCCACCACTTTTGTCTATAAAAAGTACCCAGTTGACCTTAATCGAGTTTATGTTTCTGGATTTTCTGGAGGCGGACGCATGGCCAGTATTGTAGCCAGCCAGTTTCCGTATTTATTTAAAGGAGCGATTTATAATTGCTGTCTCTTATACACATCTCCGAGCCCACGAGACAGGCAGAAATCTC
>CAJXVJ010000154.1 GCA_913061105.1 uncultured Alcanivoracaceae bacterium
ACAGAGTAGATCGTCGGCAGCGTCAGATGTGTATAAGAGACAGATACATTAATCTATCAAATCGAGAATATGGTTAATACATTGTCTAAATTAAAAAAGTGACAGTCATCACAAAATTAAATTTTAACTAATTTTGTATTTCTGTAATTTAAGATATGCTGTTAACATCTGTATATTCAATAAATTAATGACTGGAATGGATAGATTGTTCCTTATTTTTTTGCTGTTTTTAATTAAAAGAAGCGTTTTGTAGGAATTTTGCCATAGTCACAAATTGGTATTAAGTGTATAATTGTTACAAAATTTAATATTGTTGGGGAAGATCAATGAGTTTAGTAAGAGTAAAAATAAAGTTATTAGTTATAGCACTAATTATGTTTAACAGTGTTTATGCAATTGACTTAAGTGTGACTAGTGGAAATATATCACCAGGGACGATTCCTTCGTTTAGTAGCTATACACTTTCATTTGATATTAACAACCAAGGAATGCCTCCAGCAGTTACACCAGAAGAAGCTATATTTGGTACTATATTAATTTCGGGTTATGACATTACAAATATAGGAACTATCATAAATCATACACCTGGATGGACTTGCTCTGATAATGCAGGAACAATTGGTTGTGATAGAGCTTATACCTCAGGTGAATTTCCATTCGGTACTACTCAACCATTTTTTATTGACATATCTACAAATTCAATAGTTGTTAATCCTGATACATTTACTATCGATGTGAGTGATGAAGGGGTTGTTAATGAGGATAACTTTGCAGATAATACTATCATGATAAGCTCTGTAGCTGCAGGCATCCCTGATTTTGATTTTGTGGATGGTGCAACCCAATTAAGTTACCCCGGTGTTGAAAACCAAGCGGCTCCTATATTGATTGATTTTAGTGTGGATAATTTAGGCACAGAAGCTTCATCTGGCGCTTCAATAAATATCTTCCATGATGACTTTTTATTTTCAGTTGATCCACAAGCAAGTACATTACCAGGTTCGTGGGCATGTTCCCCACAAACTGGTGGTACTTTTTGTAGTACAAATGACCCTATAGCAGCCGCAAGTAACACCAATCTTACAATAGCATTTGATGCTTCTCTTGCAGGTATTGGAAATTATCAATTTAATGCAAATCTACAAGATCCAAGTTTTAATGAAACTAACACATCAAATAATGATATAACAACTGAAATTGCTTTAGTAGCTGCGGGAATTGATCCAGATGTAGATATCAATAAATCTTTCCAATCGGGGGTGTTTTTTGGTAAAGCAGGTGCCTATGCAGAAATAAATACTCTAGTTACCTATGAAATATTAGTCAGAAACAATACCGTTGGAAGTAATCCAGCAACCAACGTTGTTATTGATGACTTTTTACCAGCAGGTGTTACATTTGATTCATTTAATGAAATAGGTCCAAATTTTAATTGTAGCTTTTCTCCAGCACCAATAAGAGGCGGTGATTTTGTTTCTTGTACAGCTACGTCATTGCCAAATACAATCGCTGATGATGGTGTTCAAATAACCGTTAATGTCGATGGCCCTTTAGGTACATTTATCGATAATACAGCAACGGTATTTGCTGATAATGATGTGACTCCTGGAAATAATGCTTCAAGCTCAGGTCAATTTGAAGTGGTTGCAGCTGCACCACAAGTCGATTTGGTCATGTTTAAAGATGCAGAATCATTGACTGGTGTTCCAGGTACTGATTTTCTTGTGAACGAACATTTTAATTATGCATTAACTATTACCAATTCTGGAGTTGATTCTGCTCCTGCTGCAGAGGTTTTTGTCTCTGATTTTATTCCAAGTGGAGTAGATGTTGTCAATATTACCTCAGCAGTTGGTTGGGATTGTAGTTCTTCAGATTTACTCAATGGAATTATTGATTGTGTTAATACAGTTGCCTTAGATCCTTTAACAGATTATCCAATTGTGATTGAGGTTGTTAGTCAAGTTGCCGGAAATTATGATAATTTAGCAGGTGTTGATTTAGACCTTATATCCTTTGCAATTGATACAAATCCTAATAATAACTTTGATAATGTCATCGTAGATATCACTTCTAATGGACTGGTTGATTTAGATTTATTAAAAGATGCACAAACTGTTGGTGGCTCAACCAGTGTTGTGAACTTTTTAGTTGGTGAAAGTTTTGAATACAAGCTAGTGGTTCATAATACTGGGCCAAATGCTGCTCCAATAGGTGACGTAGTCGTTAATGATATACTGCCTGCAGGTATTGTACTAGATGGCACTCCAAATGGTGCTGGGTGGGATTGCTCAGGAACTGTAGGCACGACAGTTAATTGTGTCAACACACAACCCATTGCAGGAGTTTCAGGCTTCTTAACAATCATTATTCCAGTTAGTAGTCAAACTGAAGGCAATTATTTGAATTCTGCAGATGTCTCTGTTATGGGAGGATCCTTGGTCATTGATGATAATCCAGGCAACAATAGTGGCTCTGTTAATGTTACAGTTGGCCCAGCCAGTGGTAATCTAACATTGTCTAAATCTGTGATTGGCGGCACTGCCCAAACCAGATCAAAGAAACAGTTTTTAGGTAATCCTAATTTTGCTATTGGTGATACGGTTATTTATACTTTGCTAGCACAAAATACTTCAGCTTCAAATCCTGTAAATGACTTAGTTATTACAGATGTTCTTGATACAAATTTCTTAAGTTTTGATTCATTTAATATTATACAATCAGCGGCTAATTTTAGTTGTGTTTTTGATGGAACCAGCCAAGTTACATGTTCAAATTCCGCAGGGAGTTTGTTTAATCCAGGTGATTTCTTTGAAGTCGAAATACTGGCAACAGCAATAAATCCAGGATTAGCAGTCAGCAACACTGCACAGTTATCAAGTGTCTCTACGGGGGATAATTTTAATTCTAATACTGTTCTAATTGACATAGATGCTGGAGTATTACCAACCACTTTGTCAGTAGATAAGCAGGCATTGGTAAATGGGCAATCTGTTACATCTGTTACAAAAGGAACGGGTTTTAATTATCGCGTTAACATACAAAACACTGGAAATGAAGCGGCACAAAATATTACTTTAGTGGATAATATGCCAACTGGAGTTATTGTAAACAGTGCAGCAGGAACTGGCTGGAATTGCTCAAATTCAGGACAACAGTACACCTGTGACTTATCTGGAGATTTATTACCTAGCGAATCAACATTTGTTGTGTTTGGTGTTGTTGATGATTCAACTGCTGGTACCACACAATTGCAAAATGTAGTAGATGTGAGTGCTGACAATGCTACTTTGGTCAGTGATGTTAACACCATTAATTTAACTTTAAATCAAGGTTTAGATTACAGCATTTCAATTGTTGATAGCTCTGATCCTGTGATTATAGGTTCAACATTTATGTATGATGTGACTATCAATAATACTGGCACAATGCCAATATCTGTTCTAGATTTTGATGTGGCTTTACCTATACAGTTGATTCTTGATTCATTCACAGAAAATAACACAGGTTGTATACCGGTGAATAATGGATTGTCTTGTCAACTAACAAATGGTGCAATTGTGGCACCAGGCAGTAATATGAATTTACTGAATATGGTTGTTACTGTACCAGATTTCATTGGAGATGTAACAGCAAATGTTACTGCTATAGCAGAAGGCAGTTTAAGTGCTTCAGCATCACAAACGACATCAATTATACCGATTGCTTCATCCAATGCAGATATTACGTTGTTGAAAACAGCCTCTGTTGAAAATATTTCAGTAAATGAAAACTTTAACTATATACTAACAGTCACTAATAACAGTAACTTTGAGGCAAATGCTGTTGTTGTTACAGATATCCTTCCTAAAGGTTTGGTTCTTAATGCAGTTAATGCCAATGGCTGGACATGTGTAGGAAATAGTACCGTTATATGTAGTATTTCAATCATGGATGCAAATTCTACATCAAGTATAATATTAGATGTTGATGCACCTCCAGTCAGTGGTAATATATTAAATTCTGCCAATGTTAGTATAAATGGTCAGGATCCTGTTCCATCTGATAATGCATCAGAAGTGAATGTTTTTATCGAAACCGGAGGATCAAACATTTCTGATCTATCTATAGAAAAATCAGCCTCATCAAAATCTGTGATATCTGGCGAGGAATTTAGTTGGAATATAGAGATTACTAATAACGGTCCTGATAACGCACAAAATATAATTGTATCGGATCAGCTACCAGAAGGTTTTAATCTCATCTCTGCTACTATAGATGGTGGACAATCTTGTCAAACTAAGACGAGTAATTTGGTTTGTTTTACTGGCTCACTGGATGTTGATGGAACACAATCCGTGACAGTAACAGGTACATCCACATTAGACTCAGGGGTGTTAGAAAACACAGCGACAGTCACATCTGACAGTGGTGACCCAGATACGACTAACAATAGCAGTACCGGCAGTATTATGGTTGATCCTATTGTGTCAGATTCTGCAGACATGTCAGTTATTATAGTGAAAGAGGCACAGGAAACAACATTTTCTGTTGCTGTATTTGATGTCCAAGTCAGCAATAATGGTCCAGACGCTGCACATGTACCCACACTAAATATGCTGGCTTCTGGTGATTTTAATCTTATTGAAATTGATAACGGCAGTGATTGGATGTGTCAAGTCGCAAAATTGGCTGCGATAACGTGTGATTATAATGGTACTGATATGCCAAGTGGAAGTTTATCATCAGTACAAGTTAAATTGAAATCCACTGGCCAGGGCCCTGGCCCAAGTGGAGACTCACGTATTGTGAGTTTAACAGCGACTGTAGAATCTCTGACTCCAGATGCTATTCCTGGTAATAACAGCGCCACATCTGATGTAGAAATTGCCAAAAATCCAACTGAGGAAGAAATTTTATCAGCTTTACAGGCAGCATTAACAGGCATTGGTAGCCAACAGACTCAACAAGCCATAATTAATGTAGCCAGTTACTGTAGTAATGATTATGAAGGTGCAATCGAAGGTTTGTGTCAGAATTTATTTGAAGCAGCTGTTGCTGGTCAAGGTCAAGAAATCAATGAAGTGATGGAACAAATTACACCAAATGATGTTATTGCCCAGTCATCCTCAGTTTCTGAAATGGCTTCGGCACAATTTAAGAATGTTGGCTCAAGATTATCACAATTACGTGGTGGCGGAGGCAGCGGATTTAGTTCAGCTGGTTTAAATGCACGTTCTGGAAACGGCAGTATTCCTTTAGGCATGTTGGCCTATTTAAATGAGTCTGCACAATCAGATGGATCACAAAGTACTGATGCTGATTTTATATCTCCTTGGGGGTTCTTTGTTAATGGTAGCATTTCAATGGGTGACCGTGATGCAACAGGTCGTGAATTAGGATTTGATTTTGATACTTATGGGTTAACAGCAGGAGTTGATTATCGACTAGATGCAAATAAAGTATTGGGTGTCGCATTAGGTTATGCAAATTTTGATTCTAAAACCAATGACAGATCAACGTTAGAATCAACAGGCCTTACCTTGACAGGTTATGGTTCATTTTATGTAAAAGATAATTTTTATGTGGATACCAGAATTAGTATAGCCAAACCAGATTTTGATCAATCTAGAAAAATTGATTTTAATCTTAATGATATTTCTGTGAACAGAACAGCCTTAGGAAACACCGATGCTGATCAATACAGTATTGCAATGAGTGCTGGGTACCACATAAATAAAAATGCTTGGAACATTACTCCCAATGCCTCGGTAAATTATGTTAAGACCAATATAGATGGATTCAGTGAAACTGGAGCAGGTGAATATAACTTTAGCTACAGCGAGCAAGAAATTGAATCATTGGTTTGGTCAGTTGGCATGAAAGTTGCAAAAGCAGTCAGTTTAAAAAATGGCGTGATAACACCTCAATTTGATTTTGATTATAATTATGAAAGTTTAAATGACGGTAACGACATATTAGCACGATTTATTATGGCTCCAGAAGATGAGGTATTTATTATAGAAACCGATTCACCAGACAGAACATATGGGTCTGCTGGTGTAGGTCTGGTTTACATTTCATCAAATGGTAAACAAGCTTACGTAAATTATAGAAGTATTCTGGGACTCGAAGGGTTTAGTCGTGGAACATTTAACATAGGTGCAAGATTTGAATTTTAATCCTTACAATAAAGGAAAAAACCATGAAATATATGAATAAAGTAAAATATAAACTCATACTAATGAGCAGCATTAGTCTATTAATAATCGGCTGTGGTGCGCCGGCAGTAAAAACTGTAGAAAAGGGCCAAATAACACCTGATCAACTCTATATAGTTGATTGTTTGTTGCCACCTCAAGTAAGGCAGTTAGGCCAAAATTATACATATATGGCGCCAAGAAAGCCTGCCAGACTTAGTGCCAGAGATTGCGCTGTCAGGGGTGGAGAATATGTTGCCTTTGATAAAGCCAGTTTCTCAAGCGTTGCCAAGATGTGGTTGCCAGAAGCGCAAGGTGGAAACGCCAAAGCGCAATCTTATTTGGGTGAACTGTATGAGAAAGGTTTAAATGGCACACCAGATTATGATTCAGCAGCCATGTGGTATCAAAAAGCAGTGGACCAAGGGTACACTCCTGCTATGTTGAATCTTGGTAATCTCTATGAACAAGGACTAGGTGTTCAACAAGATTCCACAAAAGCCATTAATTTATACAGAATGGCCTCTGGTGTAAAAGATTCAAAAATTGAAATTGTCACAGAGAAAAACCTCAGAGAACGCCGTGCTAAAGAATACCAAAGGATTAAACTGCTACAAGAAGTTTCAACTTTGAGACAGCAATTAACAGAGATGAAAAAGGATTATGATTTAACTAAACGATATGTTGAACAATCAGATGAGAAATTAAAGGATCTACAAGCAAAACTTAAAAACAATAAAGGCGATAATGTCATTATGAATAAAATTGCAGAATTGAAATCTGAAATTCTTGCAAAAAATAAAGAACTGGCCAAACAAGACAATTTAATTGGTAGCTTAGTCAATAAAGTAACGGATAGCACACTTAACCAAGATCTCGCGTTAAGTAGTGGTGAACAAGGTATTAATGTCATTACACCCGATGTTGTGCTAACAAGAGGAATTGAAACTATTCCAATGCAGGCCAATGATTCTAGGTTGAATATTATGGGACAAATCGTGCCTCCTGAAGGTGTGGTGGCATTGAAAATAAACAACAAAGACATCAAAAAAACCATGACTGATGGTGGTTTGTTTGAAAGTTCGCTTGATTTACTTAGTGGAGATACGCCAATAAATATTGTTGCTGTAAAAGAAGATGGCAGTAAGTTTGTAAAGCAATTTGTTGCAATAAGAAGACAATTTGAAGCAGTAAAATCTAGGCAACTAGATGAATTATTTACCAGAAGATTTAGAACCGATTTAGGTGATTATCATGCCTTGGTCATTGGCAATAATTCATATACAAACCTTGAAAACTTAAATACGGCTGTTCAAGATGCGACAGAAATTGCTGGAGTATTGAAAGAGAAATATGGTTATAAAGTTAAACTACTAACCAATGCCAATATGTCAACAATGCTAACAGCTTTAAATGAATACAAAGAAAAGCTGGGTAAATTTGATAATTTGATGGTTTACTATGCTGGTCACGGCTTTATTGATGCCAACAGCAGTGAAGGTTATTGGATTCCTACTAACGCCTCAAAAACGGATAAAAGCACATGGATTCCAAACAAGGAAATCAGTAATTTCATGTCTGAAATGAAAGCAAAGCACGTCATGGTTGTGGCCGATTCATGTTATTCAGGAACATTATCAGGCTCATCAATTTCTCCCTTGCCAGACGATGTAGCTAATGAAGATATTCTATTTACATCAAGAGTTAAAGCACGAACAGTGTTAACATCTGGCGGAACTGAACCAATTCTAGATAGCGGTGGAAATGGCCATTCGATATTTGCATCAGCTTTCTTAGATGTATTGAATGAAAATGATGGCGTTATGGAAGGTTACAGACTTTATCAAGCCATGAGTCAACAAGTAAGTTTACGTTCAAGCTTAGCGGGTTTAAAACAAATTCCTGAGTACAGTGCTATTAAACATGCTGGGCACGAAGGCAGTGAATACTACTTCCTTCCAAGTTCTATTTAAAGAAAAAGTCATTATATTTAAAAGGTTGGCATGTCCAACCTTTTTTTTTGTTAAAATATACGGCTCTAATTGTCCTATACCTAATAACTTTAAGTAAATATTATTTTAAATTGATAAACCTCACAACCGACATTTCCTACAAAAACCTCTACGGTAATTTACTCAAATTATTAATAGATAAGCCTGGTAAATTATTTGCTGAAACGTGGATTGTGGTTCCCAATCATTCAGCAAAACAATGGTTACAAAAATCTTTGGCAAGGGACTTGGGTGTTTGTGCTCAAATCAAATTTATTATGCCATTGAGTTTTAATTGGGAAATAATTAAAAATGTTGCCAATCAAGAACATAAAATAAATATATTTACAAATGATGTACTGCGC
>CAJXVJ010000155.1 GCA_913061105.1 uncultured Alcanivoracaceae bacterium
CCACCACCACCGCCGCCACCAGAAAATCCACCACCAAATCCACCACCAGAATTCGATGAAGGAGGAGTGGATGCAGCTACGACAGAACTGGCCAAACCAGCACCCAGTGCTGTGGCAGTTGTTGCAAAATTAGAATGCGAGTAGTTGTTGCCGATATACCAGGATGGTTGATAGGATTGATATTTTTCGCCCTTAATCTTCATGGCGTTATTAAATTGTTTTGACCATTTATTTTCAACGCCCAATGCCAATGCGTAGGGTAAATATTTTTCGAATAATTCAGGTGTCATTTCAGGCGGGTGCATCAATTCCAATCGGTCTTGTTCAGCTGTTTCAAGATACATTTTGAATCCTTCGATATCGTCTAACAGTTTTCTTCCAAAAACGGTTGGTGCTTTAATCAGGTGATAAAAAACAGCATTAACAACTACCATTAATAAAATCAAAATAATATAGGCAACATAAACACTATCATCTTGGTTGCTCAGCGCAACCACAATAATCAAAATAGGAATTATTACAGCCAATACTTTTTGATAATTTTTTCTTAACATTAACAAAAGTGAAGCCGAGCCGATGATTGCCATTGCAGACATGACAAGAAATGGAATAGCATAACTGGAAAAATTATAAAAATGGCCCCAATTGAAAAAAACCATAACAAGACTCATACCAACGCCAAATAACCATTCCTTTTTATTGTTTTTATAACACGCATCTTGATGTTCATCAACAATCCTGCTTTCTAACAATCCATTGGCTGTTTTTATTCTGCTATTATAAGTTTTATCAATTGTGAGTGATTTTTTATTCCTAAATATATATTCATAAATTCTGGCTTCACCACGGGATTGATCAACAATACTTTTTCTGTCTAATTTTGTGAGTTTGTAACTTTTTTTAGATTTTTGTTCAATACTAATGTATTTATTGACGGCTAAATTCATGATCGCTATTGAAAAAGCTTTTGTATCATAATAGTTGTTTTTAACAAATTGCATTGCTGCAGGAGCAATCTTGTTGGGTGGTTTAAACTGTGGATAAATAGCCCCTTTTGGAGGGTCGATTCCCACTCTTTTCCATGTTCTATAAAAATACATTGGATATAGAAACAGCATTAATACAGACAACATCCAGAAAAAGTTATTCTTAACAAATTTCCAGGTACCATTTTTTTGTGTGATAAACCCTTTGGGCCAACTGGCCTGTATGGTTAAACCTTGCTTTCTGTATAACTTTTTATTTGTTTCAAAGTGAATATGATCTGAGTATTTCGTTGATTCAAAATCTTGAGATTGACTGCCTTGTGCACCAGTCCATGCATCTGCTGTAATAATTTCGTAATTTTCTAAATTAGGCATATAAACATCGGCACTGGCTTTTGATATAAGAAAATCCCAGTCTGTGCCTGTTACATTCCAATAAATGCCATCATTGTCACCTAAATCTATTACTTGATTTTGGGCAATGTATTCGATTTGATATGTTTGTGGACCTTTTGCTACATAATAACTTTTTGATCCAAGATATACCCTGATGCCATTGAGCAAGTTCTCTTTGTGGTAGTCAACTTTTTCACCATTCAATAATGTGTTGGTAATGATGATGTCAGAGTTCTTATGGGTAAAGAACACCCCGAAATAGACAGTAGGGGTTGATCTAAAAATTCCATGTCTGATTTTATTGTTTTCAACGTTGACTTTGATAGTTTCAGTAACCAAGATATCGCCATCATCAAGTACATCAATGCGTGAATGGAAATCCATAATATGTTCTAATGCAGCAGCATTAAAAACAAAAAATAGCAATGTTAAAAAAATGTATTTCTTAGGTATATTAAGTATTTGTTCTATCATCTTGTCTCTATATCGAGATTAGGGTTTTAATCAAAATCTACGTTGGGTACTTCTCTTGCCGCATCATTTTCTTTGAGTTCAAAAAATTCAGCTTCATTAAAGCCAAACTTTTGCGCAATTAAGACAGCTGGGAAAGATTGGATTAGAGTGTTGTATTCACGAACAGCACCATTGAAATATCTTCTGGCATATTGGATTTCAGATTCAATTTCTGATAATTGCTTTTGTAAATCTCTAAAATTAGCATCTGCTTTTAAATCAGGATAAGCCTCAACTTGAACCATTAAGCCACTTATGGCATTACTGATGAGCTGCTCTTGATTGGCACTGGTATCTTTGGTGTTGCCTGAAACATTGCGTAATTTTGTAACAGATTCCATCACACCTTTCTCATGTGAAGCATATTTTTTAACAGTATTTACCAAGTTTGGGATTAAATTGTGGCGGCGTTTTAATTGAACATCAATACCACTCCAACCATCTTCAACATGATTTCTGCGTTTTACCATGCTGTTATAAATGGCAATCAACCAAACACCCACTGCCACAACAGCACCTAATAAAATCCAAATCATAGCGTTTCCTCGCATAAAAGTTACCTCAAGTTTTTAACTCTCTTTCTCGTTGTTTTAGTGTATCACAGTTAAAATAATAGCCATAGAAAAAACCATAATAACTGGTATCACCAAAGACACCATGGCAATGTCTTTATAGGACTGTTTGTGTGATAATCCACATATGGTTAATAGTGTTATAACAGCACCATTGTGAGGCAAACTGTCAAAACCACCCGAGGCCATTGAGGCCAAACGGTGCATCCATTCCAGTGGTATTCCTGCAGATTGTGCCATTTGGTTATAAGTTTCACCCAAAGCGCCCAGTGCAATGGTCAGTCCTCCAGATGCGGATCCAGTAATACCTGCCAAAACATTAATGGCCAAAACTTCAGATATCAGAGGATTGCCTGGTGAGACATTAATTACTGCCGCTTTTACAATGGCAAAAGCAGCCAATGATGCTATGGTCACACCGTATCCAACTTCAGAACCAGTATTGAATGTTGGTAACATAGAGCCCATAGCACCATCTGTTAGGCTTTTATTCAAGTCGGTGAATTTTTTAAAGTTTAAAGCAATAACACAAATGTTAGCAGCCAATAATGCGGCTATCATAGACCAAATCCCTGTTAATTTACTGACATCGACTTTTCCAAATTTATCAGTAGCTAAATACGCTGTATCCCACATTGGAATGAGTACCAAAGTAAATAAAAAATTCACGCCTATGACTACTATGATTGGAAAAAAAGCGATAAATAAAGGAGGCAAACCGGATGTATGACTGATAACAGGTTCGTTTGTGTGGTTTTCACCATAGCCATCGGCTGCAGATTGTTTTATGCGGTAGTTTATCCATAAGACACCGAGTACCATTATGACTATGCCTGAAATTGCGCCAATCACTGGGGCAGCATAAATATTGGTACCGAAGTAGGAACCGGGAATGATGTTATGAATTTGATTGGTACCTGGCAAACATGTCATGGTAAATGTAAAAGCGCCCAAAGCAATGGTCGCAGGGATATAAACTTTAGGCAGATTGGCTTCTTTAAATAATGCCGCTGCCAATGGATAAACAGCAAATGCCACAACAAAGGCTGAAATACCACCATAGGTTAACAAGCCGCAAGCCAAGACTATGGCCAAGGCCGAGTGTTGTTTGCCTACCAATTTAATAATGCCAATGGCAATGGCTTTGGCAGAACCAGAATCTTGCATTAATTTACCGAACAATGCCCCGAGTAAAAATATTGGAAAATACTTTGCAATAAATCCAACTGCACCTTGCATGAAAACTTGTGTATAAATCCCCATTATTTGCGATGATTCACCTGATACAACTACTGCAAACATGGCCAAAAGAGGGGCTAAAATAATCACTGAAACGCCTCTATAAGCAAAATACATCAGCATTATTAAAGATAAAACGATACCCAATACTTCCATAGACTCTACACGCAAAATTAATTGTGGGTGATTATACGCTATTTAGGCAGTTATTTTTATTCCGTTTTAAGATTTTGTTAATTCTCTTTTATAGGCTTGCCATTTCTCAATGGTATTGAAATTGCTGTGGATGTTTTTATCATCTACCTCTACCCACAGTATTTGTTCCAACCTTAATTTTTGAATTTCAGTGTTTAGCTGTGCAGAATTGGATTTTTGTATTAAGGTTTCACAAAAAGCGCGACTCATAACTATCGGGTGACCTGATTTATTGTTGTAATTTGGTTTATTAACCTCGTATTTATTATTTTCTAATAGTTTTTCTATGGTTGTTGCTTTTGGTAACGCATGATCTATATGTATCAATAGAGAATGGTTCCAGTCACTTTTTAAAGCTGCAATCAAGGTGTTTTGTAATGTTGAGAATGACCCGTTTTGTGGTTTTGGGTTTATTGCATGTTTATAACTGGATAATTCTTTTGATTTAGAAATGTATTCTTGATTATCATATCCTAAACCAACAAAGATGTTTTTGAATCCTTGCTTTTTAAAAAAACAAATTTGTATATCTATCCAATATTCATCATTAATAAGCCGCAAACCTTTGATGGTTTCGGCACGTTGTGACTTTCCACCAGCCAATATGATGACTGCAGTATTTTGATTGATAGATTTCATGTTACTATTTATCTTATGATTATTTTCTAAGGCGTGCAATAAGATGATCAAAATAATTGATTGAATAGTAATCAAATTAAGATTAAAATAATTGGTCTTAATAATCACACAAGTTGCTGAAGAATTATGATAAAACTCAACATAAACAACAAAGTACATGAAGTCGAAGTGCCTGATGACATGCCATTATTATGGGTGCTAAGAGATATATTAGACATCAAAGGGACTAAATTTGGTTGTGGAAAAGGCTTATGTGGCGCTTGCACAGTGCACTTGGATGGTAAAGCTGTTCGATCATGTTCATTACCTGTTAATGCAGTTAATGCCCAAAAAATTGTTACCATAGAAGGCTTGTCTGAGCATGGTGATCATGCGCTGCAAAAAGCTTGGAGCACTGTGAATGTGTCTCAATGTGGATACTGTCAGCCAGGTCAAATCATGTCAGCAGCAGCTTTATTATCAAACAATAAAAAACCTACTGACAATGACATCGATACTGCCATGAGCGGTAACATCTGTAGATGTGGAACCTATGTTCGTATTAGAGAAGCCATTAAATTGGCTGCGAAAGAGGTATAAATCATGAATAATATAAAACAAAGCCGCAGAAATTTCATCAAATCTTTAGGATTGGCATCAGGTGCATTGGTTATTGGAATGAACACCACAACAGGGTTGGCAACAGTGCTCAATTCAAAAGACATTAATATGTTGAGCCCAAATATTTGGATTACATTGTACAAAAACGGTGAAACCCACTTAACAGCTCACCGTTCTGAAATGGGACAAGGCATTCGTACATCTCTGGTTGCGATCTTGGCAGATGAGATGGAGGCAGATTTATCCAGGGTTGTCATCAAACAAGCCACAGGTGATAAAAAATATGGCAATCAAAATACAGATGGTTCACGCAGTATTAGAAATTTTGGAACTATTTTAAGAACTGCAGGTGCCTCAGTTAAAGAATTGCTGATAGAGGCCGCTGCAAAAACTTGGAACCTTCCAGCCAGTGAATGTAATGCCGATAGTCATTATGTCTATCACAAAGGCAAAAACAAAAAGATTTTTTATGGTGATTTGATCGATGCTGCTCAAGGCTTAACCTTACCAACAGAACCTAAGCTTAAAGATAAATCTGAGTTTAAATACATTGGCACCGAATTAGACAATTTAGATAATAATTTATATGTGACAGGAAAAGCAGTTTATGGGATAGATGCCACTATTGAAGGCATGGTTTATGCCTCTATTCAAAGAACGCCTGTGATTGGTGGAGTATTAAAGTCATTTGACAAAACAGAAACAATGAAATTTCCTGGTGTCATAGATGTTGTTGAAATCAAAGGCACTCCTGGCCCAGCATTATTCAATCCTTTGGCTGGTGTGGCAGTCATTGCAACCAATACATGGGCTGCAGAACAAGGAAAACTAAGATTAAAAATCGTATGGGAAGAGGGCGAAAACAGTTCTCATAACAGTGATTCTTATAAAGAAAAACTATTTGCTTCGGTTAAGAAAAAAGGCAAAGCTTATCGAGAAGAAGGAGATACTTATTCAGTTTTAGAAGCAAATAAGAACAATACTGATAAAAAAACGGTTGAAGCCTTGTATTATTTGCCGTATCTGGCGCATGCTCCTCTTGAAACGCCTGCTGCTTTAGCTTGGGTTCAGGCTGATAAATGTGAAGTATGGACATCTACTCAAACCCCTCAGAGGTCACGTACATTAGTGGCTCAAGAACTGGGCTTTAAAGAAGAACAAGTCACCATAAACGTTACTTTTTTAGGAGCGGCATTCGGAAGAAAATCAAAACCTGATTACGTTGTTGAAGCAGCCAAATTATCAAAACATTTGAACAAACCAGTCAAAGTGTTTTGGAGCCGAGAAGATGAAATTAAACACGGTTATTACCATTCTGTCTCTGCACAATACCACCAAGCTTCAATTGATGAAAACAACAATGTCGATGCTTGGTTGCACAGATCTGATTTTCCACCTATTGGAGCAACCTTTAATCCAGCAGCCCGAGGTCCAGGCAGTGGATTGTCACAAGGAGCAACAACTATTCCTTATGACATTAAAAATATCCAAGTAGAAGCAGGAGATGCAAAAGCACATTTACGCATTGGTTGGTTACGTTCTGTTTACAGTGTTTTCCATGGATTTAGTACCAATTGTTTTATGGATGAATTGGCACACCAGCGTGGTATAGATCCCTTGCAGCATCAGTTGGAATTAATAGGTGCTGATCGTGTCTTACCATTTGATGAATCCTTTGAATTCAATACAGCTCGATTAAAAAACGTGCTTAAAAAGGCTGCTAAAAATGCGGGTTGGGGTAAAAAATTACCAAAAGGCCACGGCATGGGATTAGCGGTTCAATACAGTTTTTATAGCTATATTGCTCAAGTCGTTGAAGTGTCAGTGATTGATAATAAATTAAAAGTACATAAAATAAACACATGTATAGATTGTGGCATGGTAGCCAATTTAGATGCAGTTAACAATCAGATGGAAGGAGCGGGTATGTTTGGTTTATCATTGGCATTTTTTGGTGAAATTACCGCCAAAGATGGCAAGATTGAACAAAGTAATTTCCATGATTACCAACTATTACGCATGAAAGATGCACCTCACATCGATGTAGAAGTTGTTACATCTGATGAGCCATCAACTGGAGTAGGTGAACCTGCTGTACCACCTTTGGCACCCGCCTTATTAAATGCCATTTTTGCAGCCACTGGTAAACGCATCAGAGAATTGCCATTAAGTAAACATGGTTTAGTTTAATTAGTAGAAAAATTATGAGGTGCCCTAATTGGGTACCTTGCCTGTCAAATTCTGCAAATCTTACAAAATGGTATAAATTTATGTTCTAGATTTGATATACTTACTAAGAAATTAAATTTAGAGGGGAAAACATGAACGATTCTATTAAAGTACCAGGTTGGTTTATTGTGGTTGCAGTGCTAGCGGTTATATGGGAAGCCATGGGTGTAATGGCATTTATTCAAACAATAACCATGACAGCTGATGACCTTTTTGCGCTTCCAGTTGCCGAGCAAACTTTATACAATACGACTCCCGATTGGGCCAATGCTGCGTTTGCAATCGCTGTATTCTCAGGCTTGATTGGCGCTTTATTGCTGGTGTTCAAAAAGTCAATTGCCTTGCCTTTTTTGGTTTTGTCATTATTGGCAGTGTTAGTGCAAATGTATAACGCTTTTTTCATAATGGATAGTTTTGCGGTATTTGGACCAGGTGGTGTCATTATGCCCATCATGGTCATTGTGATTGCCATATTACTTATTTGGTTGGCACATTTTGCAAAATCAAAACAGTGGATAACTTAATTTATGAATAACATCGCCAATATCACTCAACATATTTTGGCCTATGCAGAAGGCGAAAAAATGGAGTTGAGTGTTATTGTCGATGCTTTGTATGGTCAATTGTGCGAAATGGCCAATTTACAGTTGAACAAACTCAATCCAGGTTCTATCTCACCTAATGAATTAGTACATGAAGTATATCTAAAGTTTTCAAAATCATTGTCCATCAATGCCCAAGGCCGTATGCATTTTTTAGCCATTGCAGCCACAGCCATGCGTCAATTAATAATTGATCAGCTCAAAGGCATGAAAAGAGATAAGCGTGGAGGGCATTTATTCGCTACCACATTATCTGATACCAAATTACCTGTAGAAGACAATGCCATAGAAATTATGGCAGTCAATCAAGCTATAGCTAAATTAAAAACTCTAGAACCTAAATTGGCTAGTACAGTTGAATGCAGATATTTTGCTGGCTATACAGAACAAGAAACAGCAGATGCTTTGGGTGTTAATGTACGCACCATTAGGCGTTATTGGAAACGTGCAAAACAGTGGTTGAAACTTGAATTAGATAATGATTAAGGTATGTATGGTAAGTTCTTGATAATCTGTCTCTTATACACATCTCCGAGCCCACGAGACAGGCAGAAATC
>CAJXVJ010000156.1 GCA_913061105.1 uncultured Alcanivoracaceae bacterium
GAGTAGATCGTCGGCAGCGTCAGATGTGTATAAGAGACAGGTAATGGTGGAATATGAATAATCTCAATCGCAGAAATTTTCTTAAATATTCGTCTATAGCAACCACAGGTGTCTTATCTCTTACCATGACACCCAGTCAGTTATGGGCTCAAAATACTCAAAACATCAATGAGCTGTTGCCATATACCAACCTTGAAACGCATTTATTGAACAGAATAAGTTTTGGTATTAATCAAGCATCTATGAGTCAGTTGTTACAAATGGGCCATGAAGCCTATATTGATTATCAATTAGATGCCGATAACATTGATGATTCTGAAATTGAAGACATCATCGCTCAATATCTGCCCACAGTAGCCATGTCTACCAGTGAAATATTTTCTTTGATACAAAGTGAAACCATCAACCAATTTGATGCCGCAATTGAACTTAAGGTGGCCACTTTTTTACGCGCCGTATACAGTAAAAAACAGTTATTTCAAGTCATGGTAGAATTTTGGAACAATCACTTTAGCGTCTATCACTTTGATGGCCCTGTTGCATTCTTAAAAACTGTAGAAGACCGTGAAATGATGCGCCCATATGCTTTATCAAGTTTTCGCAACTTATTGCAGGAAAATGCAAAAAGCCCCGCAATGATATATTATTTAGATACGTTTTCAAGCAGCAAAGAATCCCCCAATGAAAACTATGCAAGAGAATTAATGGAATTGCACACATTGGGTGTCGATGGTCCTTACACACACCACGATATTGATGAAGTAGCCCGCTGTTTTACAGGCTGGAGTTTGCAACAAACTATGGGGGATTTTCAGTTTTATCCGTTTCTTCATGACTATGAAGAAAAACAAGTATTGGGCCAAACCATTGCAGCTGGTGGTGGACAAACAGATGGAGAACAAGTTTTAGATATATTGGCTGATGAAGACAGTTGTGCTGCTTTTATATCAAAAAAATTGTGTCAACATTTTATATCCGATAATCCTTTTAACGAGCTCATTGAAGAAACCACTGAAGTATTTAAACAAACTGATGGAGACATAAAACACTGTTTACGACATATTTTATTGTCCGAGCACTTCCAATTTTCAAGAGATCAAAAATTAAAACGCCCTTTTCATTATCTTACAGCGGCTTCTAGGACCTTAAATGCCAATATTTTAAATGGCAATTCAATTAGGGAAGCTTTTAATTTACTTGAAGCATTGGGCCATCTTCCTTTTAATTGGCAATCACCTGATGGTTATCCTGATTATGCCAGCCATTGGGAAAGCACGACTGGCATGTTATACCGGTGGAATTTTATTAACGGTCTAAGTTTTAACAATTTATTAGGCTTTAATTATTCCATTGATGAAATTTTTTCACAGCCACATACACCTGAAAATATATATATCCAAATTTTAGATAATGTTATTTACAGAAAAATGAACAGAACAGATGAAATTAATTTAATGCAATACCTCATGGATGGGTCGATTAACAATGTGGTATCAGAAACCAAAATACAAGGGGCATTAGCCATAGCAATGGGATCACCCTATTTTCAATTATCTTAAGCATTTGGAGAATAAATTATGAATTCAAGAAGAAATTTTTTAACGCTTAATTACAACAAAAATACATCTCAAAGTGGCAATAATCCTGATTTACTAATTTATGTATTCCAACGTGGAGCTGCTGATGGACTAAACCTTGTTGTGCCCTATACTGATACCAACTATTATGCCAATCGCCCCACCCTGGCCATTCCTGCGCCTGGATCTGGAGATGGTTCTGCAATTGACTTAGATGGCTTTTTTGGCATAAATCCTGATTTAGCGGCATTATTACCCATTTATCATGCCCAAGATTTAGCCATGATACATGCTTGTGGTTCCCAAGACTCAACCCATTCTCACTTCAAAACACAAGCCTTTGTCGATCGAGGCACCATTGATTCAAGTTTTGACTCTGGATGGTTGGCACGCTATGCCAACTCTTACTCTAATGAAACAGAATCGGCCTTCAAATCAGTTGCCATGAACACTGCTATTCCTGCCAGTTTATCAGGTGCCTCATCTGTAGTGGCTTTAAGTAGTATTGAGGGTTTTGATATTATTGCACCAGAATCAGAATCAGATTTAATCAGTTATCATTTACTGGATTTGTTTTCAAGTAATGAAAGCCTAGGTAGAGCTGCCATATCAACTTTTGCTGCAGTTGATATTATTAAAGAAATTAATATAGGTGATTATCCAATTGAAAATGATGCCCAATATCCTAATAGTCAATTTGGCAATAAACTCAAAGACTTAGCTATATTAATCAAATCAGATATTGGCATTGATACGGCCAGTGTTGATATTGGCGGCTGGGATACACATGATTCACAAGCCAATACCTTATCACAATTGGCTCAAGATTATGCCAACAGTATGGCTGCCTTTTATTACGATATGGGCGATAGAATGGCCAACATCTCAGTGGTTACCCTTACCGAATTTGGCCGACGTTTATCAGAAAATGGGTCTGGTGGAACCGATCATGGCAAAGGTAATGTGGCTTTTATTATGGGTGGTGGAGTGAATGGTGGTCAAGTATACAGAGATTGGCCCGGATTAAGTAGCAATGATTTAGTCGGACCAGGAGACTTAGCACCTACTACAGATTACCGAACAGTTTTGGCTGAATTATTAGACAAAAGATTATTTTTTAATGATTATGAAACCGTCTTTCCAGGATTTGAAGTACCTGACTATCTTAATTTATTTCAAGCTAAAAATTAGCAAGAACTTTTTTAACTCAGTTGGGTTTAAAATTCTAATATTCTCAGTCTTTTCGCCCTCTTAGCTATCATTGTGTTCCATAAATTGATCAACAATGGTTGATTATTCTAGCTCAATCACTTGTTCTGAATCGCCTTTAATATAATAATTTTCATAAGTTGTGATTTCATTGCCATACACTTTTATGGTGTATTTTCCAGCTGGTAAAACCATGGGTTCAGCATTAATGACACCTTCCTTAATTAATTCCCCTGATAATGAATATACAGAAAATGGTGTTTTTAGTGCATTACTAATAGATGCTTTCAATGATTCTGGATCATTACTGTCAAAATATTTACCGCCGCCTTGAATTGACCATTGGTTAAATTCAGTTTTTAAATCTTCATCATCAATAGCAAAACCAACTATATTAAGGCGAATATCTAACCCTTGTTCAACTAATTGTGCAATGACTTCTTCAGGATTTCCATCACATGTTTCTTCTCCATCTGTTACAAGAATAACAATTTTTCTGCCTTTGTGGGATTTCAAATCAGTGGCGACTTTGGCTAAAGAATCAGCGATTGGTGTCTTTGCTAAGTTTTTTGCATTTATTTTGCTTATGACATCCTTTGCTTTATTTCTATCTAATGGATTAAGTTGTATAGCTAAGTCAGTCCGACAAGCATTGGCTTGTTTGTCACCAAATACGCGTAACGCCAAAGGTGTGCTTTCAGGAATTATTTCAGTCACAGCATTAATCAACACTTCTTTTGCAATGTTAATTCTGCGTTTGCCATCTAAACGTTTCAACATACTTCCAGATGCATCTAAAATCAATTCAACAGCACTTGATTGTTTGCTATTATCTTGAGATATTATTAACGTTCCAGGGCCAGGTTCTTTGATGAATTCACTGCTCATATTAACAGTATAATTTGCTGGTTGGCGAAGTTTAGTGGCAATTCTGTCAAAGGCATGTTCTACTTCTGCCACTGTATTTACTTTTTGAAAGTCTCCATTGTTTACACGAGACCAGGATTGCATCAAATCAATTTGCCTGGTGGGATTACCGCCAAACCCGTTGGTAATAATACCCAATGTAAAAATACGTGGCTGTGTTTTTCTTAAATTTTTCCACATTTCTACATATTTATTAGTTATGGCATCTGTAATAACAATGATAGATTTGGATCCTTGCCTATTCTGTAAAGCTTTTGTAGCACTATGCAGTGCTGTTTCTGCCGCACTAGAGTTATCTAAACGGTTATAGTTATTTAGTATTGTTTTAAGGTGATGGCGATTTCCATACCAATCTTCTAACAACAATGTTCCGCCAAAAGGAAGAAAATTCACGCTATCTCTGCCTGCAACAACATCATTACTATAACTACTAATGGCATTATAAATCATAGTTTGATAAGCATTGGTACTGCCGCTAGTGTCCCATGAAAAAATAACAGACCTAGGTGGTTCTTCAACTTTTACATAGTATTCTTGATTGGCGATCACAGGAACTTTATAACTGATATCATTGGTTTTACTTTTGTTTTTTATCAGCGGGATTTGATTGCCCAATTTGTCTTCTAAGGTAATGACAGTTTCAATACTTTGTTTTCCAGACAAATGAATATTTAAAGTATTTTCGCCTGGCTTAGGAATGTATTTATACCAATCTGGTTTATCTGCAAACTCTAATTGCACTTGACCAGATGCCTTTTTTGATTGACTAAGATCTATTGCTGATGTTTTACTGTTATTGTTTTTGTCATCTAATTGAGTAGTGTACTGTGTAGGATTTAGTTTTTCAAATATGGCATTTTCGGATAATTCTCCCCATTCACCTAAAATACTTTGGTAATTTTCATCCACTTTTTGTTCAAATACCCTGATGGTTTCTGGAAAATAAGCTGTGTTTCTATTTTTAACATTTCCTGCAGAGAATTTAACATATCTGGCCCAAATGGGTTTATCTAGAATTACATCAACTGTTTTACCAACCGAAGGTAAATCTTTTTCAGCAATGAGTTCCCAAGGACCGACATTACTTGTGTTTGAGACAAAAACTTTTACTTTTTTCAACAACTCATAACTAAATTTACTAGAAATATCAACTTGGGGTTGTTTCAATTGAATTTTTGTTATTTTCGCAGCCCTTTGATTGTGAAAACCAACCACCCACTGCCAATCCTCGTTATTGGTTGATCGTGCATGTGATTTTTCATTTTTTTCAGTTAATATATTGACGTCCCATCTGTTTGAAGATTCAGGAATGGACCAAGCAATATGGCCACCAAATTTTGGATCTGCTATATTAAACCCTTCTTCATTACTAATGACTTGTAAGGGGTTGGCAACAACCTTCCATTCTCCTAATCCTGTGCCTGATTTTTCTCTGTCTGCATAAGAACTCAAGAAATAGAGTCGGGCAAATCTGGCTTTAACAATTTCATCCAGAACAAATGATTGATCAACGCTAATAGATTTCAACTGTCCTTTTAACACAGATTGGTATTCAATGCCGTCTATAGATAAATGCAAATCGAAATTTTTTAAATATAAATTTGGATGCATTCTAGACAATGGGTTTAGAATAATGCCATTTACTTCTATTGGATTGTTTCCTGCCAACTCAATGGTTATAAAATCTTGTTCAGACTTTCGCCCTCCTCGGTACTGCATCCCTAGTCCTTCAGCAGTGTAACCATCAAACAACGCATCAAAACTAGATCCAATTGCATTGACATTAAAAGCCAAATCCTGTTTTGTCCTCTGCCCTCCCATTGCAGTTGCTGCGACGTTAATTCCTCCCAATAATTCATCATTGATTGACCAATAGGTTGAAGGGTTAAATAAAGGCGCATCAACTTTAGATTTTACATCTTGCCAAGTTTTTGCTAGTAATGCCTCTTTGTCTTTTAAAATAAAATGCAATCGTACAATTTTATTTCTAATCGTATTGGCCGGTATTCTGACTGTGAAGGGTATTTTTATCACTTCCCCTGCTTGTAATTGATTAAAATCATTTTCTAATTCAATATTCCACCTATAATCATTGCTTTTATTGGTAATGTTAAATGACTGAACACTGATGCCTGTGTTTTCAATAACAAGGTGTGATTTTAAGTTCTGGGCTTCTGGACTATAGGCCTTGACTATAGCTGGCATGTCATCAATATGAATTTTAAGGTCTTTATATGTCTTTGGTGTTTCTATTTCTTTGTTGTCTATTAACACAGTAAAATCATACGTTTTATCTGTATAACCCAGGTTATAATAACTGTCTTCATTGGCTGGTATCAAAAATGAAGTCTGCTTTTTCTCTCTATCGAAACTGGCCTTAATATTTTTATCATAATCAATATATGCCCTTGTAGAAAAATCTTTATTGGCTTTATTGTTTTGAAACGTTACCAATGTTTCTATCGCAAATGCAGGTAACTTATACCAATCAGCATCACTGTGTGAGCCAGTTTCACCTATTAGTTTCATAGGTGCCTTAATAAGGTTAGATTGATAAGCATTATCATTGGGTTCACAGTCTACTAAACAGGTAGCTGCATCATGGAGTTTAAGATCAACCTGATAAAGATCATCACTGGCTGATTTATAGGCATTAAGTTGTAGGTCATAATCACCAGCAGGAAGCAGGCCTTTGTATTCTAGTAATTCTCCTTTTTTAGATAATTTCTTTCCAATGTGTGTGCCTTTCCATGATAGATGGTATTGAATATCCCCATCAGCGGGAGGTCGAATTGTTAAGTGAACACCCTGCTCATTATTCAAATGAAAACGGTAATAATCTATATCTGAAAAATTTTGAAGCAAACCTTTTTTTATTTGATTAAAATTTAATCTGATTGATTGTCTATTATTGTCATTGGGCTCAACCTCTAAAGCATGGTCTACAGGACCTGTTGGAAAAGCCCTTAATATATATTTACTGTCTACACCATATACCCTAATAAAATGTGTGCCTGGCATTAAGTGTAAATTGCTTAATCGGACTCTCTTTCTGCCTTTGGGAAACCTTTGTTCTTGAACGCTTTTACCTGCTGAGTTATACAGTGATAGATTTGTAATACTCTCACCAATGGCTTGAATTGTCCACATTTGTTCTTCTTCACCGACATCAAATTTGAAGAAATCAATTTCATTTCCTAAAATAGCACCTTTAATAATTCGCTTAGAATTCATGGCTGTAGCAAGTGCATGTACATCATTAGGTTCGGCTTCATTAATGCTTTTTATTTTGCCTTTATTGACTATATCAAGTGTGTATTGCGTATTAATAGTACCTCTGCCTACGCTTAAGCCGTAAGTACCCTCTGCTAAGACTAGCTGGGGTAAATCGATATTGCCTTTTTTAGATTTACATTGGAGTCTGACTTTATTACCAATATACAAACACAGTTCTAAATTTGTTTCCTCTAAATTTTTTAGATTAATTTCCAATTGATTTTGAGCCAGATCTTCAGACACATCAAATTTATAAAAATCAAATTCATTGGCTTTACCCATTTGTCCTGAAAGTGTTTTACCAATGGTAAATTGATTAGCACTACCATAATAATCATTGGGTTCACTTTCACTGCCTTCAATAGACTCTCCAATGTCTCGCATTTCTATACTAGTAACAGCATTTTCTTGCCCCATCAACTCAAGCAAATATGTTCCAACGGGCAGTTTTAAATCAGTTAATAAGAAATGACCGTAGTTATCTGATTGTGTTGAAGTTTGTTTTATACCACTGCTGTCATAAAAATTTAAATTAAGCGGATTACCAATGGCCGAATTTCCTGTAATTTTCCATGACTTTTGAGATTCTTTTTCAGAAATTTTAATAACTAACCACATTGTTTCCTTTTCAAAATACAATCCAGTTAATCTATTGTTTCTTAATTGGGTTGGATTTTCTTTGCTATTATTGTTTGTACTAAGAGAATAAAGGTTGTTGTTTTTATTGATTTTTAGTTGATAGGATACTTGTTTAGTCACTTTAATCTTATCAATTTCCTGATTATCTTTAACATATTCATCACCAAGACCTGTTAACAATTTATCTCCTAATAATGGAGATGATGCTTTATCCTCATTGTCTCCAGCATAAGAAAGTCCAATATAATAAGTACCAGGTGAAAAAACCAAACCTGACTTTTTAACCGAAGTTAAACCATTATGGTTACTAATTGAAAATAGCTTATCTACTTTAGTGACACCTGAACCATCTTCTGTAAATGTTAAGTGCATAAAATCGGCTTTTGTTAAACTTTCTGGAATCCCATCTAACTCAATGTCCCATAAATAGCCTGTATCAACATCAGAGACTTCCCAAACAAACATGTCTTGATCCTGATCTTGCATGCTTCCTAATATAACCATTGGGCCTTTAAATGTATTTCCATTTAAAGGCGTATTATTGGGTTCTTGTTCATACATAGTGACTTGTGCAATTGACAAGTTTACAAATAAAGCAGAGAGTAAAGTGATGAGCCTTTTCATTATAATTCTATCTCCTGACCAACATCACCTTTGATGTGATAATTTTCAAATAAAATAACATCATTGCCATATATTCTTATAGTGTAATGACCTGCAGGTAATTCAAGTGGTTCTCCATTCACCACACCTTCGGAAACCAATTCACCGGATAACGACTGTCTCTTATACACATCTGACGCTGCCGACGATCTACTCTGTGTAG
>CAJXVJ010000157.1 GCA_913061105.1 uncultured Alcanivoracaceae bacterium
TACACAGAGTAGATCGTCGGCAGCGTCAGATGTGTATAAGAGACAGCATTAACACTATTAATTATGGCATTGGCTATGAATTATTCTAGATACTATCATTTAACTTATAATTATTTTGAGCCAGTTACTCGCATTGGAATAGGGTGGTTTCATACTTTTCCTAAAGAATTTTTAGGATTCACCTACATTTTGTTTTTAAATGGAATTTATCAAAAATTTCTCAAGAATCTAAAATTTAAACCCATTTCCTTATTAGGAAAAATGGCCCTGAGCAATTATATTTTTCAAAGCATTATCTGCGGTTTTCTCTTTTATGGTTATGGATTGGGTTGGTTTAATAAGTATTCAAGATTTGAAATCTTGTGGGTAATTCCATCAATTTGGCTGGTACAACTTGTATTAAGCTATTTGTGGATGAGTCGTTTTAAGCAAGGTCCGTTGGAATATTTGTGGCGTAGACTAACTTATGGGAATTCACAATATCAAAATAAGGTCACTGAAACAGATTAATAGAAGTAAAATGAAACTGAAACTGGTCTTATGTCACAGACTTTTGCCATAAAATTCTTTTTGCATTTAATACCACAAACAAAGAACTTACAGACATACCAATTGCTGCCATCCATGGTGTCAAATACCCCATTATTGCCAATGGTGTGATGCTGATATTGTACAATATTGCCCAAGTGATGTTTTGTCTAATTATTTGGTGGGTATTATGACTGATATGGATTAAATCCTTGATGCCTCTCAGAGATTGACCCATTATAATAAAATCTGAAGCGGCTCGCGCCAATTGTGTTGCTTGATTAAAGCTAATAGAAACATCGGCTTGGGCCAGTACTGGCGCATCATTGACGCCATCACCAACCATGATGACTGGGCTGGATTTTTGTTGATTGATTATGGTGTCCATTTTGTCAGATGGAGATTTTTCATAATAAGTGTTTTGAATATTAATGGATTCATTCAGATTGGTAACTACTTTTTCTACCACTTGTTTTTTATCACCACTGATCACTGAAACATTTTGGTGTTTAGCCTTTAAGAATTGCATCAATTGATTTGCACCACTTCTTAATTTATTGGTTAATTCAAATGCTGCCAATAATTTTTCACTATCTCGCAAATACACCACGGTTAAATCACTATCAATTGCTGTCGAATCAGGCACTTCGCACCATGATTTGTCGCCACATTTGAATATAGTATTATTTACTTCTGCTTCTATTCCATTGGTTGACTGGTTATTTATTATTTTACTTTGGGTTATTCCATCATAAAAATCATTAAAGGCTGAAGCAATGGGATGAACAACTTGGTGTTCGATTGATGCCATTAGCTTCAATAATTCCATGTCAGTTTTGTCACTAAAATTATGAATATTGGCAACTGACATATGGGCTTCAGTTAATGTTCCTGTTTTATCAAAAAACCAATTGTTAACCTTGTTAATGTGTGAAATAGCATCAAGATTATTAACCAAAACACCACTTTTCATTAACTTCACACTGGAGGCGGTAAATGCTGCAGGTGTGGCAAGAGACAAAGCACAAGGGCAGGTTGCGACAAGTACAGCCAATACAATAGGAATCATTTCATCTGGATTGTATAAATAATTATAAATCAATGTTGAACCAGCCAACAGAAGTACAGCCACGACAAACCAACTGGCAATATTGCCCATTACTTGGTAAGTCTTGGGTTTCTGCATTTGGGCATTTTCGAGCATCTCACTCAAACCAGCCAATATGGTATCATTGCCAATTGATGTGCACTTAACCAATAAAACACCTGAGTCGACATAACAACCTGCCATCACTTTGTCATCTGTATTTTTAGCAACTGATATCGATTCACCAGTTATCATCGATTCATTCATTTTAGGCTGTCCATCCAGTACTTTAACAACTGTTCCGTCTGTTGGTACAATGTCACCAGGATCTAGCTGAATAACATCTCCTTTGGATAATATGTCATATGGAACATGGGTGTACTTATCTTGTTGATATAACTTGACTGAAGTGGGAATCATTTGTCCCAATGCTTCATTAACATCCATGCCCTGATGGCGAACAGTCATTTCAATAAATCGCCCTGATAATAAGAAAAATATAAACATCACCATAGAATCAAAATAGGTGACTTGTTGGCTTTCTGACAAGACAATCCAACAACTTACTGTATAAGCTATGGTAATTGATATGGCAACTGGGACATCCATGCCCAAATGTTTGTTAGAAATGTCTCTTAAAGCATTTTTTATGAATATTTTGCCCGAATAAAAATAGACACCGGTGGACAACAACATACTGAGTAATAGAAAAAACCGTTTTATTGCTGGGTCCATATCACTGTATTCTGCGCCATACAATGGCACCGAAATTGTCATAACAAACATCATGCCTAAGCCAGCTATTAACAAGCGTTTTAAGGAATCATTCCTTTCTTTATGTGTGGTTTCTGAACTGTCATCTGTCGTTAAAACAGGTTGATACCCCAGATAATTAATGGCTGTTAAAATTTGACTGAGTTCGATGTCTTTTTTTGAAAAAGTCACTTTCAATAAGCGTGTTATTGCATTTAATTTGACATCAACTATGCCTTTTTGCCCTTTGAGGTGTCGGTCTATTAACCATCCACATGCACTACAATAAATTCCATCAACAGTTATACTCACAGTATAAAGGCCATCTTGGATTTCATTCACATGCGCATTAAATGTGTTGGTTTCATCATAGGACAACCATTTTTTCTCGGTGATTAGAGACTTACTTGCAGGGTGTGTATCACCCCGATATTGATAAAAATCAGAATAATTGCCTTCATGAATAAATTCTGCAACTGCTTTACAGCCATGACAACAAACAGCTAATTGGTCTCCATCAATATTGGCATGAATTTTTGTCCTTGGTGGTATGGGTTCATTGCAATGGAAACAAGGGTTATTTTTTTGTAGGTTCAATGCCACTCTTTTGGATTGTTGTTGACTTGTTGATAATTTGAGGTGCATTGTTTGATGCAATAACCAAGGTGATTATTGATGCCACTACTGCAGTTAGTGGCAATGAAATTACAAACCACACCATTGGGTATTTGTACCATGGTTTTTTTGATTCTTTATTTTTTTGGTCCAAAATATATACTCTTTTCGGTGATACTGTCTTGGTTTTGACCCAGTACCTTGATCTCAAATTCTATGTGTTGGATACGCTTTTTAACCGCATCCTTTTGTGTTCTAACTTTTACCGGTAAATTTAATATTTCACCAGCATCCAAGGTTCTGTTTTTGTTCTTCTCATCTATGAAGACAATTAAATCAGCTCCAAACCCAGAAGCGCTTATGTCATATTCTTGACTGACATTACTCTTATTCATTATTTTAATTTTATAGACGTTTTCAATGGTCTTGGCATCAATCATTCGATAAAAACTGTTGCGGTCTCTGAGGATATCTACCGCAAAATCTTTTCTGGATAAAATTGTCATTGCAAATAAGCCTACCATAATACTTAATGCCAATAAATAAACAAGGATTCTTGGGCGAAATATTTTTGTTTGTTTTCCATCGACTTGGTGTTCTGTCGTGTATTTGATTAAACCTGGTTCTTTACCAACTTTTATCATCACTTCATCACAGGCATCAACACAGGCGGCACATGCGATACATTCATACTGTAAACCATCACGAATATCAATACCAGTTGGACAAACGTGAACACAAGCTTGACATTCAATACAGTCTCCAACATTCTCTATTTCAGCCCTGCGTTTTTTACCAGCGGCCCTTGGTTCTCCACGTGCAACATCATAGGAAATGATTAAGGTGTCTTTATCAAACATGGCGCTTTGGAAACGTGCGTATGGGCACATGTGCATACAGACTTGTTCACGTAAAAATCCTGCATTCCCATAGGTTGCTAGGGCATAAAACAAAATCCAAAAGGTTTCCCATGGTCCCAACGAGGCGCTTAATACATGTTCAAACAATTCTCTAATAGGAGAAAAGAACCCGACAAATGTAAAACCTGTCCACAAGGCCAATATCAACCACAGAAAAATTTTCAGGCCTCGGGTTTTTATTTTGGCCCAATTCCATGGCGCTTTATCTAGTTTAATGCGTTTGTTTCTACTGCCTTCAATAATTTGTTCAATGCGAACGAACAATTCAGTCCATACAGTTTGCGGGCAAGCAAAACCACACCAGACACGGCCGGCCAATGCTGTCACAAAGAAGAGAGTAAAGGCAGCAATAATTAATAACCAAGACAAGTATATAAAATCTTGTGGCCAAAATACTATCGAAAATATGGTAAATTTACGTGCTGGTAAATCAAATAATATGGCCTGATGGCCTTCAAAGTTTAACCAAGGCAAAAGATAGTATATGCCTAACAACACATACAATGAGATTTTTCTTAAGGTTTGATAATAACCTTTGACATTTCGCGGATGGACTTTTTTGCGCGACTCATATAATTCAATTTCTAACGGTTGTTTTGACGGTTCAGATTGTCGCATATGGGTTTATTCATCAATGGGCGTTTTTCTATTCGCCAACTTAGTTCTGGGTAATACCATCACAAGACCAACCATGATAGCGGTTAATAAATTAAATATCCAAAAGAATAAAAAACCAACAGTATAACCCTGGATTGGGCTCAATGTTATATTCCAGGTAGAAATTTCCGCCAATAATTGAGGGTCAAATACTGCGAAAAAAAACATGGTTTGGATTGAGGCAACCAAAAAAGAAGCCCATAAGACAACAGCCAAACGTCGATAAAATATACGTTTTAGCTGTCGCTCATTAAAGGTTTGCTCGTTTTTATTGTTCATTTTGTAATGAATAGACATAAGCTGCCAAGACTTTAATACTGTCATCATCTAACAGTTCTTTGTGCTTGGGCATGATTGCTGCTATGCCATCTCTAATTATAGATTCAAGCCTACTGTCATCATAAGAATGTAACCAAATATCATCAGTAAGATTTGGGCCACCTAACATTTGATTGCCTTTTGCATCAGCTCCATGACAGGCGATGCAGAACATGCTGTATTTCTTTTGGCCTTCTGCTACTTCGTTTTGATCTTGTCCTGGAACAGTGAAGTTTCTGATGTATGCCGCAACTTGGGTCACACCTTCATCACCCAGTGCTGCACCCCAAGGAGGCATAACCCCATTACGGCCTTGTGCAATTGATTGTAGAATGTTTTCTGGCTTAGAACCATATAACCAGTCATCATCAATTAAGCTTGGGAAGCCTATCGCGCCACCAGCATCAGATCCATGACAGGTACTACAATGATTGGCAAATAACCTCTCACCAATTTCCATAGCAGTATTATCAATGCTTCCATCTTCATTAATGACAGGTTTAATCATTTCAGGTATGGATTTATTAATAAATGTGGCAAATAGTTCGGCTTTTTTTGCTTTGACGACTTCATTTTCTGCGGCCCATTCTTTCTCTTGTGTCCAATCTAAGGTGCCCTTATAGTTACCCATACCTGGATAGAGAACCAGGTAGACAACAGCAAATATAATGGTTAACACAAACATGTACAACCACCACTTAGGTAATGGGTTATTGTATTCTTTTATTCCATCCCATTCGTGACCTGTTGTTTCGCCTTTCTTGTGGTCTTTTGCTTTCATTTTAGAAGTCGAAAACAATAACCAGGCATAAGCAATAATGTGCAATGCCACAATCACGATGATCCAAATACTCCAAGCGTTAGACATGACCATTTTCATCTCCATTTTTTTCTGTGTTATTTAAAGGATTGTCTTCTAAAGGCAACTGGGACAGGTGATCAAATTCTTCTTTGCGGTCACTGCTCCAAGCCCAAAAAAACATTAAGATAAATGCGACCATTAAAATGGCCGTTACTATACCACTCATCATTTGTAACTCCTAGGGATTGCAGTTCCCAAAACTTGTAAGTAGGCAATTAATGCTTCTAATTTAGTGCGGCCTTCAACATCAGCTTTGGCTGAGGCCAACTGTTCCTCGGTATAAGGATGATCAAAATAATCTTTTAGTACACGCATGCCTTTGTCGACTTGCTCGGCATCGACCATTTGCTCTGCTAGCCAAGGATAGCCAGGCATATTTGACTCAGGTACAACTGATCTTGGATCAATTAAATGTACCTCATGCCAATCATCTGAATATTTACCACCCACACGATGTAAATCTGGCCCAGTACGTTTTGAACCCCATTGGAAGGGCCTATCATAAACGAATTCATTCGCTTGTGAATAATGGCCATAGCGCAAGGTTTCATCAACAAATGGTCTGATACTCTGTGAATGACAATTGTAACAACCCTCAGCCACATAGACATCTCTGCCAGCCAACTCTAAAGCTGTGTATGGCTTTAGATTTGGGTGTGGTTCAATTACGCTGGCTTGAAACATTAATGGTACAATTTCGACTAACCCAGCAAAACTAATCACTATCGCGATTAAGACACCCATTAAACCAATATTCTTTTCTATAATTGCATGTTTCATGCCATTTCTCCTAATTCTGCAACATTGTCTTCAGCTTTATCATTTTTATCTGTCTTCACAGTTTTAATAAAGTTATACAACATAACAAACATACCTGCTATAAATAATATGCCGCCAAGAAGCCTGACAACATAGTAGGGGTAGGTTGCTTTTATGGTTTGTGCAAATGAGTAGACTACTGTGCCATCTTCATTGATATCACGCCACATTAAACCTTGCATCACACCAGCTATCCACATGGAAGCAATATAAAGCACAATGCCTAATGTTGCCACCCAAAAATGCACGTTAATTAATTGAGTAGAATACATGCCTTTTTTGCCCCATAATTTAGGAATCAATGCATACAAAGCACCAACAGTCATCAATGCTACCCAACCTAATGCGCCAGAATGTACATGTCCAATCGTCCAATCCGTATAGTGAGAAAGAGCATTAACTGTTTTAATTGACATCATTGGACCTTCGAATGTCGACATGCCATAAAAAGATAATGAAACAATCATTAATTTAATAATGGGATCATCTCTTAATTTGTGCCATGCTCCAGATAATGTCATGATGCCATTAATCATACCGCCCCAAGAAGGTGCCAATAAAATCAAAGAAAAGACCATGCCCAATGATTGCGCCCAGTCTGGTAAAGAGGTGTAATGTAAGTGATGAGGACCAGCCCACATATAAGAGGAAACCAATGCCCAGAAATGCACAATCGATAATCTATATGAATAAATAGGGCGTTCTGCTTGTTTTGGAATGAAATAATACATCATGCCTAAAAATCCAGCGGTTAAGAAAAAGCCCACAGCATTGTGTCCATACCACCATTGAACCAATGCATCAACGGCTCCTGGAAAGACAGAATAAGATAAATGCCAATTAACAGGAACTTGTAGATTATTAACGATATGTAATACGGCAATGGTTATGATGAAAGCGGCATAAAACCAGTTAGCAACATAAATGTGCGGTTCTTTTCTTTTTGTTATTGTACCAAAGAAAACAACAGCATAAGCCACCCAAACCAATGTCAAGAAAATATCAATTGGCCAAATCAACTCAGCATATTCACGTGATTGAGTATAGCCAAATGGCAGGGTTAACACAGCAGCCAAAATGACAAGCTGATAGCCCCAAAATACAAAGGATGCCAATTTTGGTGCATACAAATTGGCTTTACATGTTCTGTATACCACATAGAAGGATGTACCAATTAAAGCATTACCCCCAAACGCAAAAATAACTGCATTGGTATGCAACGGACGCAAGCGGCTAAATGTTAGCCAAGGAATATCGAAATTCAAAGCAGGCCAAGCCATCTGTGCTGCAATAAAAACACCAACCAGCATACCAACAATGCCCCATAATATGGTAGCCGTGGTAAACTTTTTGACCAGTTCATCGTTAAAGTTATAATTCATCATCACCCTCTAAAAAAATATTTAATAATTATTGGGTACATTTTATAAATTCAGCTATGTCAAAGTAATTGACCACCGTCAATTATTGAAACTAATTATAGTATATAATGCATTTTATGAGTATGATTTTCGTTTTAATAATTATGAGTTTGGTTTTGGCTGGTTTTGCCATATTTGCATTTTTTTGGGCAATCAAGAACAATCAGTTTGATGATCTTGATACACCTGCTTATTCTGTGCTTGATGAAAAACAAAACGATCAAAATACAACAGATGACCACAAAGAATAACCTTCGCACTTTCATATGAACTTAATCACACCGTTTCTCATTGGATTTTTTTCCAGTATCCACTGTTTAGTCATGTGTGGTGGCATATGTGGTCTTTTTTGCAAAAACACCCCCAATATCAGCGGCATATTGTTAATTAATCTTGGGCGAATAATCACTCTGTCTCTTATACACATCTGACGCTGCCGACGATCTACTCTGTGTAGAT
>CAJXVJ010000158.1 GCA_913061105.1 uncultured Alcanivoracaceae bacterium
GAGATTTCTGCCTGTCTCGTGGGCTCGGAGATGTGTATAAGAGACAGGGTTTTTACATAATTAACTAGTTTATGTAACTTAACTTTTATTATTATATTGTTATTTTTATTATTTTTGTGAAATGGCGTTTTACAAAATCCAACTGCCATCATAATGGATAATAGCTGTTTAAATCAAGTTCAATCTGAGTTTATTTTGATAAAATAATTCTATGATAAATTTGTCAAATATTGCAAATTATTTCAATAAAACCAATTCAATATGCAATCAATAACTTAGCTCATTTATCTCATGTATTTTGATTGAAAACTGCTGTAAATTACTAATCTAATTTAGTCTTGTAATGAAAGCGTAAAAAATTCAATACAGCCGCAACGCTCAGACCCATAATTAAACCAATCCAAAGTCCTTGCGCTCCCATATTTTTTACGAAACAAAACCAATATGAAACAGAAAAACCAAATGCCCAAAAAGCAATGGTTGTTGCATACATTAAAAATTGTGTGTCTTTGATGCCTCTTAATGCTCCTGCTGCTGCTACTTGGATGCCATCCGACATCTGAAAAATGGCAGCAAAAAACAACAGGTTTAAAGCAATTTCTTGAACTTTAAGGTCTTTAGTATAGAGATTGGCAACAAATTCTGGAAAGATGAAAATAAAACCAGCTAAAAATATTTGTACAAAAAAGATTAGGCCAATTCCAATTAATCCTGCTGTCCTGGTGTCAATCTTGGATTTTCTGCCCACTGCATTGCCAACTCTTATAGTAATGGCCATGGACATACCTAGAGGCACCATAAATAACACTGATGCAAAGTTTAATGAAATTTGATGGGCTGCAATCACTTCTGGTGATAGTTTTGATGCCAACATAGTAACAATAGAGAAAAATCCGCCTTCAGCAAATAAGGCCATTCCAATAGGTAAACCAATAGCCAGTACACTGTAAATGGCTTTTTTATCAATTTTTTCTATGTGAGAAAAAATATTTAAATCTTTAAACCACCTGTGTTTAGCCAAAACCATCCCGAACACTGTGGCTTGTATGGTAATAACTATGGCAGAGGCATATCCACAACCTTGGACACCAAGAGCAGGGAATCCTAGTTTTCCAAACATTAATATGTAATTGAGTGGTATATTTAATGCCAACCCTAAAAAGCTAATATACATGGTCATGCGGGTATGTGATAGTCCATCAGCGACATACCTAAATACCAGGAAAAGTGGAAAGCTCAGTATCCCCCAAGAAATGGCTTTTAAATAATCAATTGCAAATGGTATAACGGCTTTTTGGGTACCAAACAAATCAAACAAAGGGGTTAAATTCCGCAATAAAATGAAAAACACAAATCCGATAATTAAGGCAAGCCACATCAATTGCCTTACCAATGGTCCAATTTCATGGTGTTTTTTTGCGCCATCTAATTCTGATATCATCGGCGGTGTTGCCATTAATATGCCCAAGACAAACATGACTCCTATGCCCCAAATGGCTCCACCAATTGAAACAGCTGCCAAAGGCAATGTGCCTAATCTCCCAGACATGATGGTATCAACAACTCCAATCATCATTACCGTTAATTGGCTTATCACCAATGGAATTGATAATTTTATGGTTTGTTGAATGTGATATTTTTTACTTTGCACTTGCATCAAGGTATCATCTATAAATAAACAACCGATGTAAAGGAAAAATGAATACTGACAAGATAAAAAAATATAAGGCACTTGTTACAGGTGCTACCGGATTTCTAGGCATGCATATTTGTCAACAATTACAAGAACAGGGTTGGCAAGTTTATGCTTTGTGCCGTAGCCTTGATAAAGCAAAAGATTTGCCAGTTGGTATTCATATTGTTATTGGTGACGTTTTGTCAACTGATGATTTTATCGCTGAAATACCTGATAACTTGGATGTCATTATCCATTCGGCTGCCAGTACGAATACATGGCGTAAAAACAATGCCATGCAATCAATGACTAATTTACAAGGCACTCAAAATCTATTGAATCTGGCGAAAAACCTTCATGTGGCACGGTTCATTCATATATCATCAGTGGTGGTTTTTGGAATACACGCCGAATTGAAAAACATAACTGAGACCATGCCTAAAAGTGGAATAGATAGTTTTATCAATTATGTTAAGAGTAAAACTCTATCAGAGAATATGGTTTTGGAAGATCTGTCTTTAGATACTGTGGTAATAAACCCAACACATATTATTGGCCCAGGTGACAAACATAATTGGGCACGATTAATCAAGATGATTGCTGAACAAAAATTGCCCAGTATTCCCAATGGCGCTGGGTCATTCGTAGATGTTAGAGATGTGGCTTCTGGAATTATTGCAGCTTATCATCATGGTGAAAATGGTGAGAATTATTTACTAGGTGGAACCGATATGAATTTTACAAAATTTATCCATGCGGTTGCCAACAAATTGGAAGTTAAAGTCACAAAAGTTCAACTGCCAAACTTCCTGTTAAAAGCATTGGCCCATTGTAAACACATTGTTTCAATAATAACCAATAAAGAGCCAGATATCACTCCAGAATCAGTGGCCATAATCTCTGATTTGTATGCTTGTGATTCAGCCAAAGCGCGAAATCAATTGGCCTATAAAACCAGAGATTTTTCTACCACTATTGATGATACTTTACAGTATTTAAAGAGTGAAAAAATTATAGATTAATCTTGATGCTCTTGTATTTTTAACCTGGATAATTTGTTTGCATATTTACTTTGCACAATTTCAACTATAACCAAGATCGCCAATATAAAATAGAAAGTAGTTTTGCTCATTTGTGTAATTGGAGAGCCAAAGAATTTGAGGTGGGCCATATGACCACCTTCGCTTATTAACATTATGCCAACAATAAACAACACAAATAAGCCAAGCACTTCGTACATCCGGTTTTTTTGTAAGAATTCAGAAACCCGGTCGGCCAACCAAATCATTAATGCCGCACTGATTAATATGGCAATGGCCATAATGATATAACTGTCAGTTAATGCCATGGCACTTAATATTGAGTCAAAAGAAAATACCAAGTTCATAACAACTATCATTGTCAAAATTTTACTAAATGATTGAGGTTCCTTTTTCAAATGCATTTCATCTTCCAAGGATAGCATGTGCCAAATTTCTTTCATGGCAGTATACATAATAAATACTCCACCCAATAACACAATAAGGCTGTGTGCATTAAATGTTCCTTCAGCTATATCGGCCCAATCAAAACTAAATAATGGGTCTTGGAAATATTGAATTAATTTCATTAATGCAAACAATAAGATTAACCTTAAAACAACAGCAATTCCAATGCCTAATTTTCGAATACTGGCTTGCTTACTTTTTTCGACTCTTTGAGATTCAAGTGAAATATACAATAAGTTATCGAAACCAAGCACTGCCTGTAATAATGTCAACATCATTAATGTCAACAAATTTTCAATTGTTAATAAATCCATAAGCCATCACATTTGTGTTTAAAACGCCAATTATACATTATAATACCTGGATGACAAATCCATCAGCACACCCATTTGATAAACTGACACCAGAAATAATTATGGATGCCATTGAAGCACAAGAACATTTGTGTAGTGGCAGTGTCTTTGCCATGAACAGTTATGAAAACAGGGTGTATCAAATTGGTATAGAAGATCAATCAAACCCAATTATCGCTAAATTTTATCGACCAAACAGGTGGTCAGAAAAACAAATCCAAGAAGAACATGACTTTTGCTTTGAATTACTTGATCATGACATTCCTGTCATTGTCCCGCTCAAGAATTCCAACGGTCACAGTTTGTTTCATCACCAAGGATTTATGTTTTCTCTTTTTCCTAGAAAAGGAGGGCATGCACCTGAATTAGACCATAAAGATAACCTGCAAATAATGGGGCGAATGTTGGCCAGGCTGCATTTAATCGGTGAAAAACAACCGTTTAAACACAGGCCAGAATTAAATATCACTACATTTGGCAGTGAGTCGATTGACTTTGTAAGCCAAGAATTTATTCCATTCGAGCACAAATCCAATTATGTGAGTGTTTGCTCTCAACTAATGGAATTAATGCAACCACAACTTGAAAGTTGCCACAATATACGTGTACATGGTGATTTACATATTGGCAATATTCTGATGAGAGATGATATTCCTTTTCTGGTTGATTTTGATGATTCACGATCAGCACCAGCCATACAAGACATTTGGATGTTACTTTCTGGAGAGCAGGATGAACAGGAAGTACAATTACAAAAAGTCATAAAAGCCTATTCAGAATTTAGGGATTTTCCATTCAATGAACTAAAAATGATAGAATCATTACGAACACTTAGAATAATGCACCATTGTGCTTGGTTAGCACGCCGTTTTGATGATCCTGCTTTTGAAGTTGCATTTCCATGGTTTGACCAAAACAGTTATTGGATACAACACATCAATGATTTAAATAACCAAGTTGATGCCATGCAAAAAGATAATTCAAGAATAAGATGAGCCAAGACTATTTAATTCTCCTACAGAAAATAGATTCATGGGCAATTGAATTGGGTTTTGCGCAAGTTGGAGTTTCTGACATTGATTTATCTGAAGCCGAAGGCCATTTAAAAAAATGGATTGAAAAAGGATTTCATGGACAAATGGATTTCATGCACAAACATGGAAGCATGCGAACCAATCCGGATCAATTAGTAGAAGACACTGTTCGGGTGATTTCCTTGCGATTTGATTATTCCTATCAATCTACCATTGCTTATGAAAAAATATTAGAACAACCCAATAAAGCCGCCATTTCTAGATATGCCATGGGCCGTGATTATCACAAGCTGATTCGCAAGAAATTACAAAAGTTGGCAGAAAAAATCAAAGCTGAAGTTAAGGATTTTAATTACCGGGTTTTTACCGATTCTGCACCTGTTATGGAAAAAGCCATCGCTGAAAAAGCAGGACTAGGATGGATTGGGAAACACAGCAATGTACTCAATGCAAAAGCGGGCAGTTATTTTTTCTTAGGTGAGATATACACCAATATTCCGTTACCGATTAGCCAAAAAGCGACTTACCATTGTGGTAGTTGTACAAAATGTATCGATGTTTGCCCAACACAAGCCATTGTTGCACCTTTCCAAGTAGATGCCCGAAGGTGTATTTCATATCTTACCATCGAACACAAAGGCCCTATCCCAAAAGAGTTTCACAAAGCCATCGGTAACCGCATCTATGGTTGCGATGATTGCCAAATGGTCTGCCCATGGAACAAATTTGCTCAAGACTCAAAAGTCACAGACTTTCTACCAAGAAACCAATTTGATGAACCTGATATAGTAGAGCTAATGAAGTGGGATGAAGCGACATTCCTTCTAAAAACTGAAGGATCGCCGATCAGAAGAATTGGCTTTGAATCATGGCAACGAAATTTGAAGATTGCGTGGAAAAATACAAAATAATTTAAAGGGATAAGTTATAATTACAATACTATTATAACCACACATATCTAATGGCAGAAATTCACAATTCATATCGTACTGATTTACAGGGCTTAAGAGCCATTGCAATTTTACTTATTGTACTTGCACATTCTTCATTGGGTATATTCCATGGTGGTTTTATTGGAGTGGATGTGTTTTTTGTTTTATCTGGGTTTTTAATTACTGGGCTACTATACAAAGAGCTCGAACTTACAGAAAAAATATCATTGATTAACTTCTATGCACGAAGGTTAAAAAGGCTACTTCCTGCTTTATTGTTTATGGTTTTGGTGGTGTTTTTTTTAGCATATTTCTTACTTTCCAATTTGGAGTTCACCAAACAATTGAGTTCATTTAATTACGTATTAGGTTGGATGAGTAACATATATTTTGCATTTCGTGAGATCGATTATTTTGATGATTTATCAAAACAAGATTTATTTTTACACACATGGTCACTGGGTGTAGAAGAACAGTTCTACATAATTTGGCCATTTGTAATGGTATTAATTTATAAGTTAAAAAATACGGTTTGGGCTGGTATAAATTTATCCCTGTTTTTAATATTTGTAATTAGTTTTCTGGTTTCAGTAATATGGACTAACAGTGATTCTATTTCTGCATTTTATATGATGCCATCCAGAATATGGCAGTTTACTCTTGGTGCATTAATCTTTTTTTATATAAAATCACCCAACATTAAATTAAAAGTTTTAACGAGTAACCAGCATTATGTGATGCAAGGTATAGGCATTACTTTAGTTATTAGCAGTGGATTGTTTTTAAGCCCAAGATTATCATATCCAGGTTTTTGGGCTCTGATTCCTTCTACAGGGGCAGCATTAATAATTTTAGCAGGAGCGTATATTAATCAGAGTAATAACATATTATCACACAAAATATTCGTTTGGTTAGGTGATCATTCATACTCCTATTATCTTTGGCATTGGCCTATATTATTATTGGGGTTTTCTTTTGGGTATAAAGGGCAGGTCTTTACAACGGTATTTCTTTTAATACTGGCATTGGCAATGGCTAGAATTAGTATGTTATTTATTGAAAATCCTTTTTGGAAAGGAAGATTTAGTACGGCAAAATCCAGCACGGTAATATTAACCAGTATTTTAATAGTGTTATCAATTATTGTATTATTTATCCCACCATTTGTTTATGACAAATATGAGGTCAAAAATAGTAATAGAATAAACTATAGTGCTTGGAAATTTGATAGGTCAGATATATATAAACTAAATTGTGATGATTGGCACTATAGCTCAACCGTTAATAAATGTGAGTTTGGTAATGCCTCATCATCTAAAACATTGGTTTTTATTGGAGATAGTATTTTAGCTCAATGGTTTTCAATATTACCGAAAATATACACTTCTCCGGATTGGAATATTATTGTTATGACTAAATCGGCTTGTCCTATGATTGATAAAGATTATTTTTATGAAAGCATTGGAAGGATATATAAAGAATGTTCAATATGGCGAAATTCAGCTTTAGAAGAAATTGATGAAATTAAACCAGATATAGCTATTATAGGTAATTCTGCAAACTATGAATTTTCTCCAAAAGAGTGGGAACAAGGCAGTAGAGCCATCATTGATAGAGTGAGTCAAGCAGCAAAGAATGTTTATGTCATACCAGGAACACCAAGTTTAACATTTGATGGTCCAGGTTGTTTGTCAAGAAATTCAAGAGAGGATGGGCTTGATAAATTACATGGATGTTATTCAAAAGTCAAAGACCCAAAAGTTGCTTCGCAAATTAATATGCTTGAAGATGTAACATCAAAGATTGCTAATGTGTTTTTGTTAAATTTAAATGACTTGGCATGCCCAAATGGGATATGCTCAGCAATCACCGACGATGGTGTTATTGTTTTTAGAGATGCCAATCACCTTACAAATACATTTGTGGAAACTCAAGATGGAAAAGCATTAAGGTTAATCAATGAGCTGACAAAAAAGAAAAACATAAAAAAACTGAATTTTGATGAGTAGATGAAATATGTTATTCAATTTTGGTGGTTACTATATAATAAAGGAGAGTGTTTTTTTAATAATACATTCGCGGAGACATGCAATTAGATTATTCTAGATAATGAAAGACGTTTTTAAGCATAATAGATGTTTATGTTTTCCTGATGACTTTATAAATTTCATTAAAATCTTGTGAATATGTAATTATTGTTTCTTGGACGTATTATAATGTTAAAAAAACATATTGATGGTTATCTATTAGAAAACAAAAGTCTGTTGAATAATAAATGAGTTAGGATAAAAACAATGTCGAATAAAAAAAACAACATATTGTCAGATATACAAGGTGACAAATATACTACTAAAAATCCAATTGCAATTAAAATGCTGGATAATTTTTTTGCAAAAATAAAAGATTTAGTATCACTTATAGACCAATCAGAAATAGAAAAAATGACTGAATGCGGGTGTGGCAAAGGTCAAGTAACACAATTTATTACAGATCATTTAAGTTTCAAAAAAGTGAATAGTTTTGATATTTTAGATGAAGATTTAGCTATATCAATGGCAAACAATAAAAAAGAGTATGTAAATTTTTACAAAAATAGTATTTATGACATTAATGAGAATGAAGAGGCTGATTTAATTGTTTGTTGTGAAGTCTTAGAGCACTTAGAAGACCCTGAGTTGGCTTTAAAGAAAATGTCAGGGCTTGGTGGTAAATATTATTTATTTAGTGTTCCTAATGAGCCTTTGTGGCGTATATTAAACTTTGCACGAGGAAAATATATGTCAGATTGGGGCAATACACCTGATCATAGGAACCATTGGAGTAGAAGAGGGTTTATAAAATTTGTCAATCAATATTTGGATGTAGTTGAAGTGAGGAAGCCTTTACCATGGACCTGTCTCTTATACACATCTCCGAGCCCACGAGACAGGCAGAAATCTC
>CAJXVJ010000159.1 GCA_913061105.1 uncultured Alcanivoracaceae bacterium
GTAGATCGTCGGCAGCGTCAGATGTGTATAAGAGACAGATATATAAGCAGACATGAATATGTGAGAAACGGTATATTTATTGTTTCTCACACAAATGTTTATGATAATTAATTTATAATTGGCCAGACTTTACTATATTTATAATCACAGCAATCATCCCACCTATCATCATAACAAGAATAGGCAACAAGCTTGTCATGAATCCAATTGCTCTTGTGCTTGGGTCAGCCATGTATGAACGCGAATAAATCACCCTTCCAATAACATAAACAAATCCGAGTCCCGCAGCAGACAATGCATGCACATACGTTGCAAAAATCCACATAGAAGGAATCGCCATTACCAATAATTCAATAGTATTGAGATGAATTCGGTTGCGTCTGTCATATGTTTCATCACCTGATGTTGCCGGTGCTTTTACACCGCCTTTGTCTCTTGCCATTCCTGATTTCAAGCTAAAAGCAAAAAGTTGGATTAACATTATGCATGTCACTAAAGGTACGTATATCATTTAGAATTCTCCAATGGGTTGGTTTTGATATTATATTGTGGATTATATAATAACATTAATACTAAATCTCTGCTATTTGAACAAATTTCCGAGTAATGGATTTACCCGATATTATTTTTATATATAATCGATAAACCCTAATTTGGATAAGAACAATTAATATAACGAATTATGAAACTTTGCTATTGGTAGCGAAGCAACAGCCAACCCCTCAACGGTTTTTATTTGTATTTTTGAAAAAGTCATTGTCTAAAGACTCTGATTCTGAACAAGCATTTCGATACCAATCAGGATTAGGAGGTGAATTAGAACCTGTTATGTCAGTCGATAAACCATTAGATGAACTAACAAATTTTTCTGATTTAGTGACAGAATCAAAAAAAATGAAAAAACCATGGGACATCGTATTGGTCGCTTGTTTATCAGGAAACAATGGCAAGATGCCGAGTGCAGACGATTCTAAAATACCTGTTGAGACAATGATGAAAACTGTAGAAACAGGTGGCAATTTATCCAAATACATGGCCTTTGATAAGACTGGCAACCCATTGCAGTTTGGTTAAAGCTAAACCAGAGGTTCCTGAATGTACAAATACAAACTCAGACCAGGCTATAAATCTTCAGAATTGTTGATAGAGTTTTGCATTAAATCAGCAGATGATGAGTTCTTTCAAATTCTCTATGGTTCTTTAAATTCTTTAAAAATAAAACAAAAACAAGTCACTGACCTCTGGATGAATGATGAAGTTGTTACTGAGTATGATAGTGACAGTGGTTGCTTTGAAATCTCAGTAGATATATGGGATGGTGTCTTCATTATGTCACCTAATAATCAAGCTGTGATTAATAAGATTGACAAAATATTAATCGGTCACAAGGATTTTACAAAATTGGATGTATGTTTTGATGAGTATAAATAACAACATTCAAATACAATAATCAATTTACTTGAAATCTAATTCTTAACATATAGAATATTTGAAAAACTTTAATCATGTGCTTAATATTATGAATAATCCAAAACCAGTTAATCCAAAATTTAGAAAAATTCACCGTTATGTGGGGAATTTTTTAGCAGGAATTATGGCTGTTTATGCCATTAGTGGCATCGTATTAATATTTCGAGACACAGATTTTCTTAAAAGCGAAAAGCAAATAGAGGTTGAGTTAAAACCTGACATTAAAAAAGAAAATTTGGCCAAACAGTTAAGAATGAGAGGTCTAAAAAATGTCAGTGAAACAGATGAAATTATATCATTTGAAAATGGAAACTATAATAAAACCACCGGTCTAGCGACAATCACTGTAATGAAATTGCCAATTGTGTTAGAAAAACTCACACATTTACATAAAGCAAAATCAGGAGACCGACTCTATTACTTTAATATCTTTTTTGGGGTGTCTTTGTTGGTTCTGGTCCTTTCTTCATTTTGGATGTTTAGACCAAAGTCTAAGATTTTTACCAATGGACTATATTTCACAGCTGCAGGCATAGCAGTCATTCTCTTCATGATTTTTATGGGGTAATATTATATATTCGGAAGATATGGATTGAGTGCTCAGTAAAAAACCGCAAAAAATTGATTTGCGGTTTTTTGGTCGCAGATACTTCCTTTAGTGGGATAGTATAAGAAATTGTGGAGCAGAATTAAGTTTTACGCTGTTCGAATAGCTTGCGAACTTTTTAGTTCTGCGTTTATTTTATTCAATTCTGCCAATAAAGATTTATGTCGTTGTAAATCAGGTTTTGCATGAAAAGAAATTTTAACAATTTCTTCACGCAGTGATTTTATTTGCTCTATTAGATTTGAATTGTTTCGGTTTCTGAATTCAATTCTTCTTAATTTTATCTTCTCTATGTTATTTCTATGTAACGATTGTACAGACATTTTTATTTCCTTGATTATTAAATTCTTAGAGACATGTTGATAGCAAACTATTGTCTCAACAGAATCTATTATAAAATTTTGCAATGGATCTTTAATATGGGTTTTTTCCTATAAACTTGTAGGAAAAATCATACAAATGTCGTGATTAGGTATCTAATTTATTGTCGTTTATCTTTGCGCTTTGTGTTAATTGTGACAATTGTTTGCGCGTATACCAGTACATTATTAGAGCGCTTACTATGACTATGATAACGATTGACCAAAACAAGTAGGGCAAAGGATAGCCAAGTTGCACAATGAGTATGTAGTTGACTACAATCGGTAAAATTAATTGCCTGAGTATGCCAATAACCAACGGGAAATTGGGTTGTTTAATGGCTTGTAATACTGCCACACAAGCAAAAATAATGACATACCCATAAAAAGCGGCAGCATCGGCTTGTAAATACAAAGTACCGGTAGCAATGATTTCCTTATTATCAGTAAAAAATCCCATTAATAATGGCCCTGCGAAAACCATTATAGGAATAAACAGACATGAAATAAGTAAACCGAGTTTTAGGGTATGCTTCATCGTTTCTTGGATACGATCAAATGCTTGTACACCAAAATTTTGACCTACAATCGCCATAACAGCAGAGCTTAAACCCAGTACTGGTAATAACAAGACTTGTTCGATGCGTAAAGCCACAGAATAACCGGCAACCGCTTCACTGCCAAATCGACCAATAAATGCCACTATAATAAATGCTCCAATAATGATGGTTAAAAAATTGAAACTGGATGGTAGTATTTGTTTAAGACAAGGCTTCCAACGTGCAAAATTAAATTGCGGCCAATGAAATACAGAAGTTTTTTTCTTTAATGAGATGAATAAATAGATGGCGGAACATGACTTGATAATGACAGTTGCCAAGGCCAGCCCCTTGATACCCATCCCAAAATAAAATGTGAGTAAGGGATTTAATATCAAGTTACCAAAAAAACCAGCAACCAATACGTTTCTATAGATGACAGTATTGCCCATGGCTATTAATGCCCCAGCACAGACGCTACTAACAGCGTAGGCCAGATTGCCTAAAATGATAATATACAAGTAATCCCATGATGCTTCTTTAGCGATTGAATCTTTGCTTAATAAGTCCATGAGGTGGCCAGCATAATTCACCCCAATGATAATAATGAATACCGACATGACTAAGCCGATCCCAATCCCATTGGCAATCCAAGAATTTATTTTAGTTTGGTTTTTATTGGCAAAATCAGGAGCTACCATCGCAGAAATACCACTTTGTAACCCAATGGTTATTGCAATGAGAAGAATAAATACAATGCTGGCAATTGAAAGTCCAACCAGTGCATTATCAGAGATCATGCCAGCAAACCAGTTGTCTGTTAAATTGTATAAAGTGTCAAACATCATGCCCATCGAAGCGGGAATGGCCAAGCGAATTAAATGGGGTTTAATTGAACCTTGTGTGAGATCTTGTTGTTCTGACATCTATTTTTTATAGGTAGAAAATACCAGTATACATGTCAATGTAACAAAAATATTATTACTTATAAAAAAGATAGATATTATTATTCAATATTCGATAAAACCTATTGGTGGAAATTACTGATACACAAGACATCAGATATCGGATCATTATGGTCTGTTCTATCAAGAAATATAGCAATTTTTGACATTTCAAAAATAATTTATTACCTATAAGTCAATCGATTGCTCAACTTCACCTTTTATTTGATATTTTGTGTGCGAGATTATATCATTGCCATAGATTTTAATGTCATAAAAACCAGCAGGTAGTTTTAAGGCTTCGCCATTGACTGTCCCTTCTGCAATTAGCTCACCTGCCAGACTGAAAACAGAATAGGGCGTTCTTAAAGCTTCATCTATAGAGTTTTTCAATGATGTTGGATTGTCGCTATCAAAGTATTTACCATTTCCTTGTTGTGACCAATGATTAAATTCGGCTTTTAACTCTTCATTATTAATGGCAAGGCCTACAATATTTAAACGAATGTCTAACCCTTTATCAATCATTGATTTTATGATTTTTTCAGGATCTCCATCACAGGTTTCTTCTCCATCAGTGAGAAGAATAACAATTTTTTTGCCTTTATGTTTTTTCAAATCGCTTGAAACCTTAGCCAAAGAAGCTGCTATCGGAGTTTTTGCTAAGTTTTTAGCATTCACTTTTTCGATAGTTGATTTGGCTTTTGTTGGGTTGAGTGGAGCCAGTGGTAAACGTAAATCGGTTCGACAGGAATTGGCCTGTTGATCGCCAAATACTCTAAGAGCAACAGGAGTATTGGCTGGAATAACTTCTGTAACAGTTTTGATTAAGACTTCTTTAGCAATGTTGATACGGCGGTTTCCATTTAATCTTTTTAACATGCTACCTGAAGCATCAAGAATTAATTCCACAGCCGCAGGTGAACTTTGTAGCTTTTGAGTGATTATCAAGGATCCAGGACCAGGTGCTTTTAAAAACTCTGAATTGACATTTAGTATATAGTTTGCAGGCAGTCTCAGCTTGCTGGCGGCTTTATCAAAAGTGATTTCCAAATCTGCATTAGTGGTGATTCTATCAAACTCACCATTATTGACTCTAGACCAAGATTGCATGATATCAAACTGATTCTCGTGTGTATCATCTGAACCGCCTGCAATTAAACCGATAGAAAAAATACGTGGCTTAACAGTACTCAGCTGTTGCCAAAGAGATTTATCTCTGGGTGTTAATGCGTCAGTTATCAGGACTATAGATTTTGACCCTTGACGTTTAGACAGCGCTTTACTGGCATGTGCAATGGTTTTTTCAGCATCACTTGAATTGTCTTTTCTATCATAATTGTTTAAAATGGTTTTTAATAAATAGGGTTCTCCATACCACTTCTCCATCAACAAGCTGCCACCAAAAGGCAAGAAGTTAACCGTATCCCTGTTGGGGATTACATCTTCTGTAAATTGACTTATGGCATGAAATATGACCGAATGGTATCTCGATGTACTGCCGCTGGTATCCCATGAAAATATAACTGATCGGGCAGGTTCTTCAACTTTTATAAAGTAAGTTTTACCAGCATTTACTGTTGCTTGATAATTCACCTGTCCGATTTTTGATACATCTTTGATATAGGGTACTGTTTCACCGCCATCATCTTCTATTGATAAGATGGTGCTAACTGTAGGTTGGCCTTGCAAAGTGATGTATAAAGTGTTTTCACCTGCAGGAATGGTGTATTGATACCAATCAGGCTTGTCAGATTCTTCAAGTTGTACTTGACCATTAACAAGAAGTGATGCAGATAATACCAATGCAGTGGATTTACTATTGTTGTTTACATCAGTTTTCATATTCTGACGCTTCATTTGAAAAGTTGTTTTTTCATATATGGCTTGTTCTGAAAGTTCTCCCCATTCGCCCAGTATGCTGTAATATTCTTGATTAACTGGGATTTCAAATATTTCAATCAATTCCGGTGGGTATCGGTACTCTTTTGGTTTAACATTACCAACTGAAAATTTAACATATCTGGCCCAAACCGATTGTTCTAGTTCAATGGTGTTTTCAATCGAGGACAAATCATAAGCCCCAATACTTTCCCATGGACCAGTTGGACTTTCTTTGGCGATGGATACAGAGACCTTCTCAAAAGTTTTATTCTCACCAGATGAAATAGGTTTCCTCCATTTAAAGCTATTAATTTTTGCAGCACGTTGATTATGGAAACCAATAACCCATTGCCAATCGTTATTACTATTTGAACGGACATAATTGCTTCTTTCATCGCTGTTAATAATTGATGAATTCCAACTCCCAGAAACTTCAGGATCAGACCAAACGACGTGACCACCTAATGACGGATCTGCAATATTGAAGCCTTGTCCATTTAAAACGTTAGATTCTGGTGCCGCAATGACCTTCCATTCCCCCAATCCAATATTTTTGTTGTTGTCCCCAGACTGGTTGCTTAAAAACAATAATCGGGCATAACTGGCCGATGTATTCTTCTCTAATTCGAATGCTTGTTCTGTATCTATGGGTTTCAATTGCCCTTTAAGCGCACTTTGAAAATTTACGCCATCATTTGAAAGTTGCAATTCAAAATCTTTTAAATAGTATTCAGGGTAAGTATCTGAAGAAGGATTTAAAATGATTCCAACCACATCAACGTTATCTTTATTGGCTAATTTAATGGTGATAAAATCCTGATTGTTATTCAGTTTTTTTCGATAAATCATACCAAAGCCTTTGAAGCCATAACCATCAAATAAAACCTCAAACCCTCTGCCCAATTTACCTATCAATCGCTCTTTATCATCATCAGTAATTTGTCCACCTAAGTATTTGTTAGCAAGATTAATCCCTCCTTGAAGTGATTTAGGTAATGACAAATCTAAATGTGAATTGACCGGCATGACTTGGCCACTGACTTTAATGTCTTGCCATGTTTGGGAAACTTTATTTTCATTATCTATTAAGGCAATGTTGATTCGTGCTGATTTTAAGCCATTGGTTTTTTTAGCTACAATAACCTCGAAAGGAAGATTTAATTTCTGCTTAGCGTTGAGCTCAACTGTTTCAGGTAACTTTAAAATTTGCCATTTGAAATTTGATGTGCTGGCTTTTATACTTAACTGTTTATCCATATCTGTTGGGTTAATCAGACTTAAATTTCCAGATATTTTTTGGGCGTAATGGTGATAAGCAGCGACTTCTTCTGGTAATGAGTCTATTTTAAGCTCAATACCTAAATCAGTATCAAAATCAAGAGAGGTCAGTTCATCGTTTACATAGATGAGGTAGTCATAGTTTTCTTCTTCACCATAAATTCGGATGCTTGGAACCACACCAGCAGGAATTGTAAAATGAGTCAATAATTTATTGTTTTCATCTTTGATTGGTTTTAATGTAATTGATTTTTTTCCTGAATTATTATGAACCTGAAAGTATTGGTAGGTACCTGGGTTAATATTTTCAAAGCTCAACTTTGTCTCAACATCAAAAGCTGGTAGTTCATACCAATCTTCATCACCATGTGTTTTATTTTTTCCTTTTATGTGTGACTTCAAAGTTATTTTGTTGGCTTGTTGATGATTATCATTGGGTTCGCAATCTTGCAAACATCCATATCGTGGCAATCTCTTGAGTTCGATAGAGTAGGCATAGTCACTGGTTAAGCTACCAGCTGGTCTAAGATTTAAGAAGTAGTCTCCTGCATTTAATAAGCCTCGAAAAATCATTTCTTCTCCAATTTTGGATGTTTTATCTGCAATATAATTACTAAACCAAGACAGTAAATATCTCATAGAACCATCACTAGGTGGTTTTATTACTAATTCTATACGTTCTTCATTATCAAGGCTAAATCGGTACATGTCAGTGTCAGCATTTTCGCTTAGAATGCCTTTTTTCGTAACACCAAATTTGATTAATTGTGACCTAGATTTGTCATCATTGGGTTCAAATTCAAAGTTTGGATCTGGATCACCTGTAGGAAATGCTCTTAATAAATACTTACCTTTATTGCCTCGTAGGCTAACAACATGTTTGCCTGGCATTAAGAATAAGTTACTTAATCTTGCACGTTTATTATTGCTTGAATAACTCATTGATTGAATCGCGTTTTTGCCAGCATCGTAAATGGTAATGTCCCTTATATCGCCGCCATTTGCTTGGATCGTCCATAACTGTGGTTTTTCGGTGACTTCGAATTTAAAATAATCGAATTCATCACCATCAAATTGCCCTCGGATCAATCTTTTTTTGGTCATTATTGCTGCATGTTCATATCGATCATTGGGTTCGGCCTCTTGCATTTTCTTGCGTTTACCTAAATCGTTTACATTTATTTCATAAGTTGATTCAATATTCCCTCTATAGACATATAAGTAGTATTGTCCAGTAGTTAAAGCCAAATGATTGAATTTTATGTCATCCTTATTTTCCTGTCTCTTATACACATCTGACGCTGCCGACGATCTACTCTGTGTAGA
>CAJXVJ010000160.1 GCA_913061105.1 uncultured Alcanivoracaceae bacterium
ACACAGAGTAGATCGTCGGCAGCGTCAGATGTGTATAAGAGACAGTCTCAATATTGAATGTAAAGAATTATCATTTCCTAAAGCATTAGAAGTATTAAAAAAAGCAAGCTCAACAAGTAATAATGTGTGTGGTATAAAAGTAATGATGTCCACCTTAGAAAGAATTTTACGTGACCATAATTTGTCTATATTGAAAGCACAATCTATATACAATAGTTTTAATAATAATTACAGTTCACCATTGTTTGTTTTTTGGAAAAGATCTAATAAAATCAAGCAAGCAATATCTCATGCTTATTTAAGAAAAACCAGGATGGCCCATGCAAAAACTCATGAAGAAGTTCAATTAATTGCCAAAATGAAAGAAAGTATCAATCTAACCATGGATGAAATATACTATGATTTTAAATATATTGTTGCGGGAGAAGCAAAATGGAAGTTGTTTTTTATACAAAATGAAATAACTCCATTTATATTAGAGTTTGAAAATTTTTTACAAGATAAAAAACGCACTTTTAATAACTTATCGAAAAGACTGGGATTTAATTATAATCATTTGGTTCATCATAATAATGACCCGATAAAAAAAATAAGTTCTGATGATCAGAAGCGATTAGAGAATGATTTTGCAAACTTCTTAATTGATAAACATGACACTCGTTTGCTTCTCGAATATGATTTTGATATTAATAAACATTATTGAAAACAAAACGAAACCAAATGTTCTTGTTGAATTAATAAAATACATTGGATTATGTCAAACGCAATCTTATGAAGTTTATTCAGTAGGATGATCAATATTTCATTGCTTGAATTGAAACTTATAGCAGTTCAGATATAAATGTATTATAGTTTGTATTTGTTTTTTATCTGATGCCAATCCATGAATTTTAGAAGTGATAATGAGTCTCCAGTCAATGCAAAAATTATGCAAGCCATTGTTGATGCCAATACTGGGTTTGAAGAATCATATGGTTATGATCCGTATACCCTTAAACTACAAGAAGAGATGATGCAATTGTTTGGTTGTTGGTGTGAAGTGGTGCCTCTGACTACTGGAACAGCTGCCAATTCATTGGCCACAGCTTTGTCTACACCACCTTATGGTTCGTTATTTTGTTATACCGATTCTCACATGAATGCTGATGAATGTGGTGCACCTGAGTTTTTTGCTGATGGTGCAAAGCTTATTGGTGTTACTGGAGAAAATGGTAAAATCAATCCTGAATTATTGGACGAAACATTGGCTGGAACTGGTGTCCATGGCGAACACGAATGTTTGCCATCGGCAATAAGTTTGACTCAAAGTACTGAGGCAGGGACCTTGTATTCAATGGATGAACTCAATAAATTTAAGAAAATTAAACAAAAATATAATTTAGCCTTACACATGGATGGATCAAGAATCGCCAATGCGGTTGCATCGAGTGGTACTTCTATTGCTGATATGACTTGGAAACGCGGTGTGGACTTGCTTTCATTTGGAGCAACAAAAAATGGTGCCATGCTTGCTGAGGCATTAATTATCTTCAATCCAAAAATTGGAAAGGAAATAAAACGCAGAAGAAAAAGAGCAGGTCATTTGATCAGCAAGATGCGCTTTATATCAGCACAATTACTGGCCTACATTAATGACGATTTGTGGTTAGACTTAGCCAAGCAGGCAAATGATTTGGCATCAGAATTTTATCAGCAATTAAAAAGCACCCATGAGTTCATCTATCCTGTTCAGGCAAATGAGGCGTTTTTGCGTTTAAACGAGGAAAAAATTATAAACCTAAGACAGCAAGGGTTTGCATTTCACATATGGCCAGGGTCTACTGATATTATTCGATTGGTTTTTTCGCATTGTACACAATCCAGTCATGTTAAAATGTTAATTAATGCAATAAAGAGTATTAAATAGTGCTGATAGTATACTTTCACATTTTATTAATATGAGTAAACCCAGCTATTAAATAGAATTAATCAGTATTCACTTGAATGCATTTTTTGATAAGAATATTTCATAAGACAACCAAGAAAAATAAAAAAGCATATTTTTGATAATTAATGATACTAATTATCATTAATTATCATTAATTATCGAAATTTCAATAAAGAATTACTGATATGTATATTTCTATTTTTTTGATTGTTCTTAATTTTGAATGTGACAATAAATTACACTTTTGTAAATTTTTGTGTAAATGTGATGCAATTCACAAAAAAAAACCATAGGTGAAATGTTAAATTTTGTTAAATAAGGCAGTTTTGAACTAAAAATACAAAAATTTGATTCATTTGTTATATCTTATTTTGTTTTTTTTATATATATTAAATACCCAATACCAATACAAAAAATATAATAATAATATCTATAAATAAATTTGTATTGGTTCTCGAAATTATTATTTCCAAAACTATGAGGTTTATATATCATGAATGTTAAAAAAACAAAATTGTCAAATCAATCGGGTTTCACTTTGGTTGAAATGGCAATTGTATTGGTCATTATTGGACTGATATTGGGAGCGGTTTCTATTGGTAAAGATTTACAAAGAGATGCTGAATATACAAAAGTTAAACAAAAGTTTGTCGATCAATGGGTGTCGGCTTACAACGCGCATTATCAAAGAGCAGGTGTTGTAGTGGGCGATGCTGAAACTGAACCACAAATCATGGTCAATGGTTTAGATTTTATTAGGGGCGGAGGTATTTCATCTGGTGGAGATATGAGTGGTACTACACCACCACGAGCTATTTGTGAAGGAGCTGCTGCGCCTAAAATGGCCAATGCTGCCGTTGATACTAATTTACATTCTTATTTTGATAATCTGGGTATTAGAATGCCTCCAGGTCGTGCTGAAGGCCAAGAAGACAGGTATGTTTATTTAGATTCAAATGGTAACCCACAAGAAATTCAAGTATGTTTTCAATGGAACAATCCAACTGAGCCAGCAGGATCTGGTAATGTAATGGTCATCACAGGATTAACTCCAGATTTAGCCAGAGCATTGGATCAAATGATTGACGGTAAACCAGACGCGCAAGAAGGGGTGTTTAGACAAGAAGGAGTTCTTAATGGAACACCTGGTGGTCCTGGAATTGTTTGGATTGGTACAAATACATTTGATAATTCAAGTGATACAGGCACAGATAATAATTTTGATGAAGACCAAATTTTAACTTTGGTTGCTAATTACAAAATGAACCAATAAAGGGGGACTTATAATGAAAAATTTAATAAATAAAAAACAATCAGGCTTTACATTAATCGAAATGGCTATAGTTTTGGTCATAATTGGTTTAATACTGGGTGCAGTATCAATTGGTAAAGATCTACAACGAGATGCCGAATACACTAAGGTAAAACAAAAATTTGCAGACGGTTGGAAACAAGCCTATGATGGATACTATATGCGCACAGGTGTTGTTTTAGGCGATGATCAAACAGCTCCATTGTATATGGTTGATGGCAATGTTGTAACAGGTGATAACAACCCAGCATTACCAGGTATACCAGCCAGTTACAGTAATACTGGTAATAAAATTTGTCATGGTCAAGGTTATCCTCAAGATCAAGTCGGTGATGGTGACGCAATTTTAGAGACAGAAGTTGATCAAGATTTACATGCGTTGATGGACAGAGTTGGTATACGTATGCCACCTGGTCGTTCTGAAGGCCAAGAAGACAGATACTTGTATCAAGACAGTAATGGTAATCCAGTTGAATTGCAAATTTGCTTTCAGTGGAACCCAGACAGAAGCATTAGTGGTGCTGGAAATGTCATGGTATTAAGAGGTTTAACACCTGATTTGGCCAGAGCAATGGATCAAATGATTGATGGTAAACCTGATGCATTGGAAGGCCGTTTTCGCCAACAAAACAATGGTACCAATGATGGTGAAGCCAGCTCACAAGCACCTGGGTACGAATGGGAAGCCAATAATACATTCAGACAAGAAGGTTCTGGTTCATTGTCAGCATTTGGTGAAGGAGAGAATAAAGATGAAAACAGAGTGGCTTTGCTAACAGCTCACTGGATTATGGATCAATAAAATGGACAACGATAAACAACTCAATTCTATTGGGGAAAAGAAAGAAACGGGAGCAGATTCTAATCAATCAGGTTCATCGCATTCAAAAAGGGTGTTTATCTTTGTATTGACTGGACTGTTGGTGGTTGCATTGCCAATACTTGTTTTTAAAATGACGCACGATTGGCGTAAATTAAAAACATTACAGGCAGAATTGTCAACAGTTCATAAACAATCCAGTGATTTGGCTACCTTGAAAAACAGGATAACAAATTACAAAGATTATCATAGTCAATTAAAACAATTGATGGAGTCTTCTGATCAATCAGAGTTGGGTGAAAGGTTTTGGGTTGAACGCAAGATGGAAATCAATAAAAGGCAAATAAATAGAACAGAAGCTTCTGGTTTTTTAGAAGGGGTTGGAAGAGACAAAAACTCATTTTTTAAGACCAATATGTTTGAATTAAATACTGTACAGAATGGGGATGATTTGTATAAATTCAGAAAGGGAGATGCAAACGAAGTACAGCTAACCATGGATGGCGTGTTCTTTACTAAAACAAACCAATAAAGGCCGATAATAATGAAACAATCATTACCTATAATAAATCTTGATAATCAGTGGTATTTGGTGCAAGGTGCCAACTTGCAAAAAATAGTTAAACCAGAAAATCTGAGCGGATCAAATGTGATATTAACAGATTTTCAAGATGCTGTATTTGGGCTGGAAATGGTCACAGGACCAGTAGAACATGCAGCTGCTTTAATTGAAAAACGGTTGCGTGATATTGGCTTACTTGATGGTCCTAGTAAAATAATAGTGCATGAGACTCGAAAAGTGGGTGACACGGCAACTGTTATTTTTACTGCCATTCCTGCAGATACATATACAGAATATTTTGAAATGGTGAATAAACAAAAAGACCATTGTTTACTTGTTCCTTTATTATCTGCACTATGTAAACAAGTAGATTTGAATAATGAAAATGGCCAAGCGATCGTGTTTCAACATAACCGAGAATTTGATCTATTAATTGTTAAAAATAAAAAAATCAAACGCATAACGCGACTGACTTCATTCAGTACTTTAGAAGATGATGTTAACCAAACTATAGAAAATCTCTCTACAGAAATTAAAAATCAAATGGTGGACAGTGAGAGTAAGATTGATGTTATAAATTGGTTTAGTTTTATAGATGATAAAAACAGTCAAAATTCTATGCCAGAAGCATTAAACCGCCTTACTGGAATAGAAGTAAAACAAGGCAATCATGCGGATCTTCTTTTTGAGAATAAAGAAGTGAAAACCTCTGCTTTGCATTTCTTTAATGACATTAGCGCCAAAGATTCAGCAAATGACAGTACTAGTCAAATGTTGTATGTCAGCGAAAAAGTTTTACCCTTGGTAGCTGTCGTATTTATAGCAATAATTTTATACTTATCCTACATGTTGTTGCAATGGAATACTGAAATATCTAGTATAGAACAAGAGCTTGCGCAGTCGAATAAGGGTCAGTTAACGTCCGAGATTAATCAAATAAAAAGTGATTTATCAAAATCTAATCAGCAATTCTCAAATAATAAAAATGCCCAAAGTACTAGCCAATGGTTGTATAATTTAAATGGCATACAATCCGTACCAAATCCAAAACAATTGGTTGAAGACATCGGCAATGCCTTACCAATTGATGTCCAAATAACCGGAATACTAATGGATTCAAAACGAACTCCAGCAACAGTAGTATTAAGTGGTGTGATTGATAAGCCGCTTAAATATGCCATGATAGATTTAGAAGACATGAGCACTAGGTTACTAAAAAGTGGTTACTCTATGCCATCCAATTCATCAATTGAGTATCGTGATAACAACGATTTTCGTATGACTTTACAGGTAGATTATAATGATAAATAAATATTCAGGCATAAGTATAGTTTTATTGGCAATCATATCTATTGGTGTCAGTTGGATGATTTATAAAAAATATACAAAAAACTTTTATGTCTCATCAAATGATTCATTGGAGTCACGTCAATTAATAAAAGACATTGAAATAAAACCAGAAGCGTTTGCATCATTAGAGATTATGCAAAATATAGTTAAAAAATTATCTGAAACACCTGTTGAAACAGATACAAATGTAATTTTGGCTTTATCTCCAATTACAAGTAAAGATAAAAGACCATTAGTTACAATTCCATCAGATGCGGAAAAACAAAGACGCCGAGCTGCTGAAATATGCAGGCAAGCCAGAAGATTTAATGTTTCTATGTCATATATATCTGCTGATGAAAAATATGCAGTTGTTGCTGATAAATTTGTCAGAGAAGGTCAAGTAATTGATAATAAATTTAAAATTATTCAGATTGATTCTGACACCATTAAAGTTCAAAAAAGTGGTGTTAATTGTAATGTGAAAGTCAATTCTTCAAATATCGCTCAACGGTAATAACTTTATAAAAATTGGTAATGGGTAAACGGGATGAATAAAACAACACTAATAGTAATCATATTATCGTTATTAATTGGTTATTTTGCTTTTGATAAGTTTTTATCAGAAGATTCATCTCTTAACTCCACTTTAAATACTGAACCAACAAAATTTACTGTTATTAAACCGCCTAACATTTCCACCGTAAATGATGATAGTCAATTTAATGGTCAATACGATGAAGCATCAACAGATAACAACCAAACAACTAATATCGGTGAACCGCGATCAAAAAGGTTAACATATCGAGAAGAATTGATTGATATGCAAAAAAATAAAAAAGCAACATATGAGTCGTTGGGGGATGTGTTAGAAAAAATTAATATGCAAAAAAGCACATCCAAGACTGTAAAAGAAAATGTGACAAGGATTAAGCATAATTTGGTGCTTTCAAAAAAAATAGCAGCATTAACAAAAAAATTACACATTGATAAAGATGGTGATAAAGAGCTTGATAAAAATGTCTTGGCTGAAATACTTGAAATACAAAAACAATTAAAAATTCCTTCTATGATTGTTAACTATGATTCCGAGGACATAAATGTTAAGTAAATCCAATAAAAACGCTGGCTTTACACTCATAGAATTAACTGTGGTACTAGTTATAATAGGTATCATAATTGCAGGGGTGCAATCATTTTATCGAGATACAATAAAAGTTGCTGATTTTGTGGAAATTAATGCACAATTAGAGAGTATAAATCAATCTGTTGTTACATTTGCTCTAAAAAATAAACGTTTACCCTGTGCAGATACCAATGGCAATGGTTATGAGGGCAACGCAACTGGAGTAGTTGTGCCATCATGTGGATCTAGTGCCAATCATCAAACTGGGGCAGTACCATATAAAACATTGGGAATGAATCAAATGGCAGATACCCAATCTGATCTTAAAAAAAGAAATATTATATATGGTGTTTATAGAAATGCGACAGCAATAGCAGATTTAGCCATTAGAAATGAAAGAACTGGCGATACGAATACTGAAAGCCAAAATTATGAAAATAATTTTGATTTTATTAAAGCATTGGCAAATGCCATCAATACGGCCAGTAATAGTGCCTATGTTTTTACAACTGGAATAGACAGCAATGAAAATTGTGCCACAAATATCAATGAGAACCACGCTTACATACTGGTGTCAGCTGGAATTGAAGATTCTGATAACAATGGCAATGTTTTTGATGGAGTCAATGCCAATTTAAATCTTAATGGATCAGGAACTACATGTTTCTCATCTGCATTAAAAAGAAAAAGTAACCGTTATGATGACGTGGTAATGGTAATGAACTTTCAGTCTTTGATAGGAAGACTAAATACAATAAACTAATTATAAAAAAGAGAAAAGGTATGAATATAATGGGAGCCAAAATCAATAAAGTTTTTTTAATAACTTTATCATTTATGATTTCTTCATGTGCAACGAATAAGCCAAGTTATGAAAGCACTAAAGACATTGAATCAGTAAATCAAGAATCAATGGCTTTAATCACAAATCGAAATGCCATTGAGTCTGAAAAGTTATTTCAACAACAGCAAGAATTAATAAATCGCATTGAAAAAGTGGCTCAAAGAGAAAAGGAATTAGAACCTGTGGCCCCAAAATTTGATCCATTAGAGTCAGTTAACGTTACCATAAATGCTGATGATACTGATTCACAATTTGTGTTGCAGGCATTGGCTAAGCAAGCTGGAATGAATCTATTGATGTCTCCTAACCTATCACATCTAGAACGTAAAATTAGTTTACACTTGGAAGATGTTTCTGCCAGTCTAGTATTTGAAAAACTAATGGATATGTTAGATTTACATGGTGAAATTAATGGAAATATATTGTTGCTGTCTCTTATACACATCTCCGAGCCCACGAGACAGGCAGAAATCTC
>CAJXVJ010000161.1 GCA_913061105.1 uncultured Alcanivoracaceae bacterium
GCAGCGTCAGATGTGTATAAGAGACAGAAATTACACAGACCAAAAATATTTCAAGGACTGTAATATACTGCTGTTCACTGTTAATGGTATTTTTAAATACTGTTGCCCAAACTTCACAAGAGACAATCAATGTTGATGCTATCTATCCTGTACAGGTCGAAAATAATCAGAAAATTACACTCACTGGATCTGTTGAAGCAAAACAATATGCACAATTGGGTCCGCTTGAATCAGGTCGTATTGCATCATTGAATTTTGAAGTGGGTGATAGAGTGACTACTGGCCAGTTATTACTCACATTAGACAATCAATTGGCAAGATTAGAAGTTAATGGTGCATCAGCCGAGGTTCAAGTTGCCGAGATTAATGTTAAAGAATCAGAACGTTTGTTCCATGAAGCACAACGGTTATCTGAACAAAAAGTTGTCCCTAAAACCCTTATAGCAGAACGAGCTGCAGTGGTTTCTAGTGACAAAGCACAATTGGCAAGGGCGAATGCAACACTGAGTTTGCAACAAGAGCGGCTAAATCGACACAGTTTTAAAGCGCCATTTGATGGGGTTATTGCGCAAAGAAATGTTAATATTGGTGAATGGATTACCCAACAAACAACTGTTTTAACTCTAGTGGATCAAAATGATTTGAGGCTTTCGGTTGCCATTCCGCAACAATATTACCACCAATTAACCAAAACTTCTGATATCGCTGTAACCGTTATATCTGATTCGATGAACAATCAATCGTTTACAGCTACATTAGATCGTTTGGTTCCAGTTTCTAACAAGACTACACGTACTTTTTTAGCACAAATTGATATCCCAAGTGATGTTGGGTTGGTTCATGGTATGTCCGCCAAAGCAGAAATCAGTTTACCAAATAGCCAACAATCTAAAATCATATTGCCACGATCTGCTATCAAACAACACCCAGATGGAGGAAGTAGCATTTTTATAGCTGTAAATAATAGAGCTAAACGTGTTCTGACAAATTACACAATGATGCCAAATGATGAAGTCGCTATTTACAACCAACCCATTAATCAGGCTTATATCATTAGCGGAGTTGAATTGTTACAAGATGGATCTCCAATAAAAGCCAATATCATTGATACAAACAAAAAGAGTCGATAAACATGATTGAGTCAACAGTCAAACGGGGCATTTTAGTTACAGTCATAGTGCTGATTACTTGTATATTGGGAATTGTGGCTTCGGTTAATATCCCTGTACAAATGATTCCTGATTTAGAAGTAAGGACTATTACTGTACAAACAGGCTGGCCTGGTGCAACGCCTCAAGATGTTGAAAAAGAAATTCTCATTGAGCAGGAGCGTTATTTACGCAGTTTGCCAAACTTAAAACGCATGATATCATCTGCATCAATGGGTTCTGCTAGAATCGAATTAGAATTTCCTTTTGGTGTGGATGCCAATGAAGCGCTTATTCGAGTCAGTAATGCTTTGAGCCAGGTGCCTGGCTATCCTGAGAACGTCGATCAGCCAAGGTTATTTTCAAGCTCATTTTCTAGTAATGCTTTTATGTATTTTAGGTTGTCTCCTTTAGATGGCAATCCAATGGACTTGGATGTCGATATGCTGCGTGATTATGCCGATGATTATATTCGACCTCGGATGGAAAGTGTCGCTGGTGTTTCCCAAGTCGATGTTCGTGGTGGTTCTGCAAGACAAATTCAAATTAAAATTGACACGGCTCGTTTAGCACAAAGAGGCGTGAGCCTATCTCAAGTAAGAGATGCAATACGTACGCGAAATTCTGATTCATCAGCAGGTGATTTAGAAAGTGGGGAAAGCCGATATTTGTTACGTGTTGTTGGACGCTTTGAACAACTATCTGAGTTAGAGAATTTAATCATCTCTAGCACTAACAATGCCAATTTATATTTAAAAGACATCGCAGAGGTATCACTTGATCATTTTGAAACACGCAGTATGTCATTTTCCAATGGAGAACGAAACTTAACTTTGTCCGTGCGTCGTGAGAGCGGTTCAAATGTGATAGCCATTAAAACAGCTATGTTGCCGTTAGTAGAAGACCTTAATAATACATTACTGAAAAAAAATGGACTGACACTTAATTTATTCAGTGATGACGTGCAATATGTATCGAGCTCTCTAAAAAACGTTTGGGTTAACTTAGGCTTAGGTGCCATATTGGCAACTTTGGTGATGTTTTATTTCTTACGCTCAGGGCGTTCAACGTTAATCGCTGTTTTGGGTATTCCAATCTGTACCATAGCTGCATTTTTGGCATTGATGGCATTTGGGCGAACCATCAATGTTATATCACTTGCTGGTGTTGCCTTTGCCATTGGGATGACTGTGGATAATACCATTGTGGTGCTCGAATCTATCATGCAGTTCAGGAAAAAAGGCCTCAGCCGTTATAAAGCAGCTGTAGAAGGAGTCAGAGAGGTTTGGCCTGCTGTGCTGGCTTCAACTGCGACTACTGTCTTAGTTTTTGCACCCATACTATTTATCGAGCAAGAAGCAGGGCAGTTATATTCAGACATAGCGATTGCTATTTCTGGTGCCATTATTGCATCAATGTTGGTAGCAATATTTGTGGTCCCAGTAGCGATGGCTAACATGGGTAAAGAGACTAAATCTGGTATTAAGTCTCTGGAACTATCTGATAGGTGGATGCGATTAGTTGCTGTTTTTTCTGCCACAAAAAAACGCGCCCGAATTTTAACACTCGCGTTTATAGCGATTATTTTAGGCAGCGCTTACCTGTTTATGCCAGCTGCAGAATATTTACCTGAAGGAGAAGAACCTAAAGCGTTTTCTAGAATGTTTGCTCCGCCTAATTATAACTTATCAGAAATGGAAAAAATTGGTGATGATTTGCGTGTCTATTTTAAAGACTTCGTAAATGCTTCGCCTGAAGCTTTTGAAAGCGGGCAAACCAATATGCCACCTTTGTCCTATTACAGTATGCGGGTTTCTATTGGAAGTATATGGTTTTTGAGTGCACCAGTCGATTCAAAAAACATCAATGCTATGATGGATGGCATCACCAAAAAATTCAAAAGCTACGAAAACATGCGTGCATTTTCATCTCGAGGCTCGATTATTTCAAGTAACGATGGTGGTACCCGTGCAGTAGCAGTTGATTTAGCAGGAAATAATTTAGCTGATTTGTACAAAGCAGCAGAAGCTGTTTATTCACAAGCTGAGATAACATTCGAAAATCCTCAAATAAATTCAGATCCCAATACTTTGACACTTGATCAACCTTTGATAGAAATACGACCACGGTGGCAAAGATTGGCAGAACTAGGTATCAGTAACCGAGATTTTGGCTATGCAGTTGCAGCCATAAGTGATGGAGCCTATATTGATGAATTTATACTCAATGATGATAAGATTGACATGTTTATATTCAGTGATGCAGGAAACAAGCAAACCATAGAAGCTTTAGCATCATCTCCACTGGTGACTTCTCAAGGAGATATCATCCCATTGAATGCGATTGCTGATTTAGTTGAAAGCAAAAACAGCGATTCTGTGCGCAGAGTAGATGGAAATAGAACGGTTACCGTGTATATTATTCCGCCTCGCGATGTTGCATTAGAAACAGCACAAACAATGGTTCGAAATCAATTACTACCTGTGCTCTGGCAACAAGGCAGTATAGCCCAAGGAATCAACGTCAGTATAAGTGGTGCGGCAGACCAGTTGGAGGCCACTCAAGAATCACTGTCTAGTAACTTTGTGATAGCGATAGTGTTGATATTTTTACTATTGGTCGCAATTTTTAACCATTGGCGCTTCCCATTATTTATCTTAGCAACCGTACCTTTAGGAATGGCAGGTGGTTTGTTAGGTTTAATATTAATTAATGCTGTTAATGCAGGGTTAACCAGCATGGGTATGAATGCTGGTCATCAGCCATTTGACATGATAACAATGCTAGGATTTTTAATTCTATTGGGTACGGTTGTCAATAATCCCATATTAATTGTGGACCAAACCCGCCGCTTTTTGGAAAAAGGTGAAAGTGTTCAGAATGCTGTAAGAAGTGCCGTTAATAAACGACTCAAACCCATACTTATGTCAACAGCGACGACTATATTTGGTCTTGCACCGCTGGTACTTTTACCTGGAGAAGGCACAGAATTATACCGTGGTGTAGGTGTCATTGTGATGTGCGGTATATTTGTATCAACACTATTAAGCTTAACCTTTTTACCTGCTTTATTAATGGGTTTACTTAATGAAAACCAGAGCAAACCAAAACAAGCATAATCATTAAGATTTGAATTTTACTTGTTTATTAAAAACTTGCACACTGATAGGTTAAAAGGGATAATGTCTTTTTAGCTGTAATTTAAAATTAATTAATGAAAAACATTGATGCCAATGGCCATGTACGTGGCGAATCTCTCTTTATTGATGACATACTCACCAAGAAACACACTTTACATGCAGCCGTGTTTTCTTCTCCTGTGGCCCATGCCAAGGACTTAACCATTGATACATCAAAAGCAGCGCAGTTTCCTGGTGTTGAACGTATTTTTACTGCAAAAGACATTCCTGGCCAAAATGAAATTGGTGGCATATTATTAGATGAACCTTTACTGGCTGAAGATGAATTACATTTTCAAGGCCAGCCCATTGCTGTTGTTGTAGCAGAATCTGATTTTATCGCCAGACAAGCGCGTGCATTAATCGAAATTACTTATACTGAATTACCAGTCATTACCACAGCCAAACAAGCCAAAGAGCAGGGGAAGTTTATTAATCCTGCCCGTTCATTCAGTATGGGCGATGCTAATAAAGCTTTCAGTGATTGCGAACATGTGTTTGAAGATGAAACATTTTCTAATGGGCAAGAACATTTGTACCTTGAAACACAAGGGGCGTATGCTGAGAAAATGGAGAATGGCTGTATTAAATTGATGTCTTCTACTCAAGGACCCACAGTTGTTCAACGCATTGCTGCCAGGGTATTGGGATTGTCCATGCATAAGATTGAAGTGGATGTCACTCGCTTGGGTGGTGGATTTGGAGGCAAAGAAGACCAGGCCACACCATGGGCTGTGATGGCCGCCTTGGCAACTCACCATTTAAATGTGCCAGTTAAGCTGATATTAGATCGTCATGACGATTTAAAAATGACAGGCAAACGCCACCCTTATGAAAGCCATTTTAAAATTGGGCTCGATAAGGACTATAAAATTAAAGCACTTGAAGTCGAATTTCTTCAAAATTCTGGCGCTGCAGCAGATTTATCTCCAGCCATTGCAGAACGAACATTGTTTCATGCCACTAACAGTTATTTTATCCCCAATGTCAAAACCATTGTTCACAGTTGTAAAACCAATCTACCACCGAATACAGCATTTAGAGGGTTTGGTGGGCCACAAGGTAAGTTTGTGATTGAATCGGCCATTGCCAAAGCCGCTAATAAACTGAATATCCCAGCCTGGAAAATTCAACAAGCCAATTTATTACAAGAAAATGATGAATTTTATTATGGGCAAATGGCATCACAAGTAGAAGCAAAAAACACATGGAATCAATTAAATAAAAACATAAATATCAATGAAGTAGAAGAAGATATTAACCTATTTAATGATAATAATAATCAACTAAAAAAAGGCATGGCATTGATGCCCATTTGTTTTGGCATCTCATTTACCAATACACCGATGAATCATGCGCGAGCCTTAGTGCATATTTATCAAGATGGCAGCGTAGGAATCAGTACCGGTGCTGTTGAAATGGGCCAAAGTGTTAACACCAAGATGTTGCAAGTGGCACAACAGACATTTTCTATTGATGCAGAGTTGATTAAGCTCGAAACCACAAACACCACACGTGTGGCCAATACTTCTCCCACAGCAGCCAGTGCCACGGCAGATCTCAATGGTAAAGCTCTATTAAAAGCCTGTCATGCATTATTAGATAGATTAAAACATGTAGCAGCTGATGAATTGTCCGTGGGAGTTGATACCATTGAACTAAAAGATGGATGGGCACATGTTAACAATAAGCAAACAGAGTTAGCTTGGAAAGATTTAGTCTTCAAAGCTTTTTGGAAGCGGGTGTGTCTAACAGAAAATGGACATTACGCTACGCCAAAAATTAAGTTCGATAAAACCAAAGAAAAAGGCCACCCTTTTGCCTATCATGTTTATGGCACTGCTTTGATACAAACAACAGTTGATTGCCTGCGTGGTACCTATGAAGTGGATAGCATAGATATTGTGCATGATTTCGGTAAAAGCATGAATATTGGTGTAGACATGGGCCAAGTCGAAGGCGCATTGGCCCAAGGCATTGGTTGGATGACCATGGAAGAGATTGCTTACAATGATGATGGCCGATTGTTATCTAACACATTATCAACCTATAAAATTCCTGACATATTCTCGATTGCAAAAGAAATAAATGTTGATCCTTTAGAAACTGAAGGCAACGATATGGCGATATTTAAATCTAAAGCCGTAGGTGAACCACCATTGATGTACGGAATAGGGGTTTACTTTGCCTTAGCCAATGCGATAAAAGCCTATAACCCGAATTATCAACTTAAATTCCATTCACCCATGACACCAGAAAAGGTTATGATGGGATTACATGAAGAACACTAATTAATACTGAATTACATTAAATTATCATGAGAGATTTGATCGCAAATCTTTTAGTTTTTCTAATTATTTTCAGTCTAGTCTTGTATTTTGTGTGGTCAAATTTTGAACTGCATTGGAGCATCGATATACTATTTATTATTATTACGTATGTTTTAGTTGGGCTTTTTACTCAAAATAAATTATCTGGATATGTAAATACTTTTCTAGATAAGTATTTCAAAGACTAAATTTGTATATTAATTGCAAATTTCAAAGTGACACTATAGTATTACTTTATGAAAATAGAACTCGTAACCACTCTAAAGCGTCAGGCAACTAAGATATTAGCTGAATTACATGAAACCAAAGAACCGGTTTTAATTACCGAACATGGTAGACCATCTGCTTATTTGGTCGATCCTGGTGATTATGAACTCATGCAACGACGTTTAGCAATTATGGAAGGTATTGCTCGTGGAGAAAGGGCTATAGCTGAAGGGCGTGTAATGACTCATGAAGAAGCTGTAGCAAAACTAAAAAGTAAATGGCTGAAATAATTTGGACAGTTCCAGCTTTTAATGATTTAGATCAAATAACTGATTATATTGCTCTGGATAAAGTCAATGCGGCAATAAAACTTGCTGATAAAATTTTTGATAAAGTTAAAAGATTAGCAGAGTTTCCAGAATCTGGCCGATTATTGCCTGAGTTAGACAATGATAAATACCGTGAAATCATTGTTCAACCCTGTCGGATTTTGTATTACATTGAAGATGATAAGGTTTATGTCACCCATATAATGCGAAGTGAAAGGCAATTAAGAAGATACATGATTGAAGATATTGTGCATGAGAATCCTTTAAGTTACAAAACTTGAAATGTTTGTAGAATCCTTTTAGGAGTCTATTATAAGGACTTTTTACATTGTAGTGACGACGATTTATCGCGTCTTTCTTTTAAAGTTGCATTTAGTACATTCATAGACGCGATAAATCGCGCCGCTACATTAGCTTTTGCTTTATTTATTGATTTAGATTACCAAACAGGGCAACCACAAGGGTTGCACCGTACATTATATATTCTAAATTCACTTCAAAGGTTTAAACCCTTTAATGTCTAATTGCTTTTGAAGCCTGACATCAGTTAAGGGTTCGCATTTTTTCATCGTTTCCAAACTTCTAACGGCCAATTGTTGATACAAGGCTGTTCCTTCGCTTTTCCATTTTATTTCTTTGTCAGTGACTTGCCGTTTAACTTCAGCAGGAATGCCGGCAATTATTGAACGATTGGGAGCTTGAAATTTGGGTTTAACATAACTCAATGCTGCAATCATGCATTCGTCACCAATAATGGCATTGTCCATGATTACAGTTTGGATACCGACCATGGTATTTTTACCAATTTGACAACCATGAATCACCGCACCATGAGAGATGTGGCTGTTTTCTTTTAATAATGTTATTCCATTTGGAAATCCATGCGCAACGCACATATCTTGGAAGTTAACTCCATCTTCGATGATGATAGAGCCATAATCTCCACGAATACTGGCATTTGGGCCAATATAACAGTTTTTGCCAATTTGTACAGCTCCGATGATCACAGCCGTAGGGTGTACAAAACTACTTGGATGTATCACTGGCTTGACGCCATCAATTTCATAGATATTTTTCATTTCACTATCTGGATTCTGTCTCTTATACACATCTCCGAGCCCACGAGACAGGCAGAAATCTCG
>CAJXVJ010000162.1 GCA_913061105.1 uncultured Alcanivoracaceae bacterium
CACAGAGTAGATCGTCGGCAGCGTCAGATGTGTATAAGAGACAGATTATAAATAGAGAAATTACATGCAATATACAATTAAACTACAATTTATATCCTGCCTAATTTTAATCTTAGTTAGTCATACCACTTTTGCTGAAAACCCTATATGTGTGATGCATCTAAATTTTGATGATGGCACTGGATTTGATACTGCATTAGATAGCTCAGGTAGTATGAATGATGGAGCGCTAATGAACATGGATCCAGATACTGACTGGGTAGCTGGTATAACCAGTGATATTGATGATTTTTCGCTTGATTTAGATGGCAGTAATGACTATATCATGGTTACAGATAACGACAGTTTGGATTTTGATGCTGATGATTTTACAGTGTCGTACTGGTTTTATAAACGCACAACTACCAGCCAATACAGTTATGGTATAAGTAAATGGCGCACTGGGGCTAGTCCGGGTACAAATGAATGGTTACTCAATCCTGCCTCAGGTTTTCCACAAGTTCACAAAGCTGCATTTGTGATTGAAACCAGCACGAATGGTGGATATGGTATCGGTGACCCCAATACATTTTCTCTTAATAATTGGCACCATATGGTTGGTGTACGCAAAAGTAATTCGATGTCTTTGTATGTTGATGGTGTATTAGTCGCGTTTAGAGATGATCTTCCAATTGATGCTACAATCAACAATGTTGGAGCTGAGTTGAGAATAGGCAATAATCAGCCACCCGCCCCTTTATTTCCTACATATGGTCAATTTGATGATGTACAAATTTACCGGTTTGCTGTCAGCGATGGGGGTGTAAATATTGGTGAATTAGCAGGTGAAGATATAGGCTTTATGTACAATAACCCAGGGTTACCTTTGAACATCTGTGACCCAAATGAAATCATTTTTAGAAATGGGTTTGAGTAGAACAATTAGTAATTAACAATGTGTAATTAATAATTGTAGATCAAAATCAAATGATTGGCGCAAACCAACTTCATATATGATATTTTTTAATCATTTCTCAATTCCTGTTTCATACTTTGAAGCTTAGTATTGTTTACAATCAAAGAATAATATTGGCGTAGTACTCATCTGAGAATTCTTGTAGTTTGTCTTCTTCTATGGCTTTGCGGATGTGCTGCATAAAGTCCTGATAAAAGAACAAGTTATGGATAGTGTTTAAATGAGATCCTAGGATTTCTTTGCATTTGTCTAAATGGCGCAAATAGGCTCTTGAATAGTTTTTACAAGTATAACAACCACATTTTTTATCTAATGGATCAGTGTCAAATTGGTGTTTTGCATTGCGAATCTTAATCACACCATCCCATGTAAATAAATGGCCATTACGTGCATTGCGGGTTGGCATCACACAATCAAACATATCCACACCTAATTTTACCGCTTCTAAAATATCCTCAGGTTTACCAACTCCCATTAAATATCTGGGTTTATCATCTGGTAACAATGGCGTGGTGGTTTTTAATACTTGTTCGCGCAAATCTTTGGGTTCACCAACAGATAACCCACCAATGGCAAACCCATGAAAATCAATATCAATTAACCCTTGAGCAGATTCTCTGCGTAAATCATCATACATGCCACCTTGAACAATACCAAATAATGCATTTGGGTTGTTGTTGGCTTCGAATGCTGCTTTAGAACGTTTCGCCCAACGCAGTGACAACCGCATCGATTCGGCTGCGGTTCTTTCATCTGCTGGATACGGTGTACATTCATCAAAGATCATGACAATGTCTGAACCCAATTTGGTTTGAACCTGCATGGATTCTTCAGGACCCATAAATACTTTTGAACCATCAACTGGCGCTGCGAATGTCACGCCTTCTTCTGTTAATTTGCGGGTTTTCGTTAATGAAAAGACCTGAAATCCACCAGAATCTGTCAAGATTGGCTTTTCCCAATGCATAAAATCGTGCAAATCTCCATGCGCTTTTATCACATCAGTTCCTGGACGTAACATTAAGTGAAAAGTATTGCCTAAAATGATTTCAGCACCTGTGGCTTTTACATCTTCAGGCGTCATGCCTTTGACAGTTCCATAGGTGCCAACTGGCATAAAACAAGGAGTTTGTACGGTTCCACGATCGAAGGTTAACTGCCCTCTTCTGGCAGCAGTGATATTTTTTTCGGTTTTGTTCAGTGTAAAATTCATCATGTGTTTCTATTTTTTCCCTTCCAAAAAGTTCTGCAACATTTTGTGCCCATGTTCTGTTAGTATGCTTTCAGGGTGAAATTGTACGCCTGATATGTCATATTGTTTGTGTTTAAAGCCCATTATCTCATCAAAATTTCCTTCTTCGTCTTCAGTCCAAGCGGTAATTTCTAAACAATCTGGCAAACTGGATTGTTCTACGACAAGTGAATGATAGCGGGTCACTTTAACAGGATTCTCAATGCCTGAGAATACATTGTTGTTGTGGTGTTTTACAAAAGATGTTTTGCCATGCATGATCTGTTTGGCACCTATGACTTTACCACCGAAAACTTGCCCAATGGATTGATGCCCCAAACATACACCCAATAAAGGTACTTTCCCAGCACAGGCTTTTATCATTTGCATAGAAATACCAGCTAAATCAGGGTCACAAGGACCTGGTGATATAACCACTTGGCTTGGATTTAATGCTAAAGCTTTTTCAACCGTTATTTCATCGTTACGAAAGACTTTAACTTCGCAACCTAACTCACCAAAATACTGCACTAAATTATAAGTAAATGAATCATAATTATCTATCATTAACAACATTACATTTCTCCTTTAGTTGCTATGTTGACTGCATGGAAAACCGCCTTGCCTTTGTTAATGCTTTCTTCCCATTCTTTTGATGGATCACTGTCAGCCACAATGCCAGCACCTGCTTGTACATGTAGTCTTTCATCTTTTATGACGGCTGTTCGTATGGCAATGGCCCAATCCATGTCATCGTGCCATCCCCAGTAACCAACTGCACCGGCATAAACGTTACGCTTAATCGGTTCTAGCTCCGCAATCACTTGCATGGCACGAACTTTGGCAGCTCCTGATAATGTGCCTGCAGGAAATACAGCTTTTATAACATCGATGTTGTCTTTTTCAGGTTGTAATGTGCCCTGCACTTCAGAAACAATATGCATCACATGCGAATAACGCTCGATAATCATTTTATCGACCAATTCAACCGAGCCAATTTCAGCGACTCGTCCAATGTCATTTCGACCCAAATCAATCAACATCAAATGTTCTGCCAATTCTTTTGGATCATTAAGTAACTCTTGTTCAAATACCAGATCTTGAGCTTCTGTTTTTCCTCTAGGACGGGTTCCTGCAATGGGACGCAATGTGACTTTATCACCGTGTTTTCTGACCAATACTTCTGGCGATGAACCTACCACTTGGTAATCTTCAAAATCCATAAAATACATATAGGGACTTGGGTTGGATGCGCGCAGTGCACGGTAAACATCCATTGGTCTGGCAGTAAATGGCATGCTCATTCGTTGTGATAATACCACTTGCATGATATCACCTGATACGATGAGTTCTTTACATTGATCTACGGCATCTTCAAATTGCTCTTGAGTAAAGCTCATTTTTACAGCGGATTCATCTAATACGTTTTGGTTGAGGATTTCAGAATAACCGGTTGAACCGCTGCGTAACCTATGTGTTAGTTCATCTAATCGTTTTTGTCCTTTGGCAAAAGCCATTTCATCTTCAGGATTTGCATGAATAATAATCCAAACCTTTCCTGCCAAATTATCAAATACAGCAATTTCTTCTGCTAACATCAAATTGACATCTGGAATTCCTAATTCATCTTTGGGCGTCTTGCCTTTGAGCTTGTCTTCAATGTGTTCTATGATTTCATAACCCAGATATCCGACCAAACCTCCATTAAAGGCAGGAAGTTCATCAATTTTTGGTACTTTGTATTCGTCCTTAATAAGGCGTAATTCATCTAATATGTTGTCACATGAATAAGATTCTTCAATTTCACCCAACACATATTTTGTCATCTCATTATCACGCGCCACATACCTTGTATCAGCGGACAATCCAATAATTGAATAACGCCCCCAGCGAGATCCACCGACTACAGATTCCAATAAAAATGTATTTTTGCCATTGGCTAACTTTAGCCAAGCACTCAAAGGCGTATCTAGATCCGCTGATACACAGCGATACATAGGAATGCGATTGTAGCCTTGATTTGCAAAATCATTGAATTGTTGTTCTGATATCATATTAAATCTAAAAAAGGGTTTGCAACATTGTATGAAAATAGATAATTAAAGGCTAAGGTATTTCTTTATTTAGACCTAAATTTATCAAGTTGTGCATATTATGATCAATTTTGTAGGTCAATTCACTCTTCTACTTTTAACGTATATTCTTACCCCTAGTACTGTTATTGTCATTAACAAAACTAAGCCTAAAATTCCCAAGAATTGATTAAAGCCTTTAAATGGCGACCATTGAAGATAATGAATTTCATATAATAGGTTAATGAGTTTTGTATCTTGTCCTGTTTGATAGAGTGTTAAGCTATTCCAATTAAGATTTACTTCAATTCCTGTGCTTGTATGTGCAGTGAAATCAACTACCTCAATTATCTCACCATATCTTTCCTTGTTTTTTGTAAAAGCATCGACTAAAAGTGATTCAATTTGAGATTTTGTAGGAAGTTCTTTTGGCAAAAGTGAAACTGGATCCAAATGCTTGACAGCACCATTTGTTTTTACCAATAAATGCTGGCCTAAAATTGTTTTAATCAATCTTGCTTCTTGCCAATTTTCAGATAAAGAAACGACAAATGATTGCTCAAGTGAATAAGTTTTTAACTTAAGTTGCTCGTAGGCTCCGCCATATCCTGGTTTTATAAAAAATATTAAGCCTGTAATTGTCCAACCAAGCATAGGTAATACTAAGATTAAGCCTATTATTTTATGTAACTTTCTGCTCTTCATTGTTCAACATATTATCAAAAATATGAATTATATGACATTGTAAGCATAACAACATATCAAAAATACATATCAAAAGGTATTCATCATCAATTTACTATTTAAGTCTTGTATCATTGATGTAAAATTTTTAATGATTGTAGAAACTTATATATATGATTATTGCTACTGCTCCTATTTTCGTATAATAATTTAAATTTTAGAAAATAACTGTTAGGATGTCTCTACTGTATTATTATTAATAGATTTTAATACAATTAGGACAGATCATATTAATTAGGGGATAAAAATGACAGCAGAAAACCATGCTACTTTAGAGCAGTTTATGAATGGGGTAAAGAAAAGCAATCCTGGTCAAGTGGAATTTCATCAAGCAGTACAAGAAGTCGCTGAAGATATTTTCGATTTTATTCAAGATAAGAAAGAATACCATGAATATCAGATACTTAGGCGAATGACAGAACCAGACCGTGTTATCAGTTTTCGAGTATGTTGGGAAGATGACAATGGTAATATTCGAGTACAACGTGGTTGGCGTGTACAAAACAACAATTCTATTGGTCCTTATAAAGGCGGCCTTCGTTTTCATGCTGATGTTAATGAGAGTGTTCTTAAGTTTCTTGCATTTGAACAAACCTTTAAAAATAGCCTGACCGGATTAGCCATTGGTGGTGGTAAAGGTGGATCAAACTTCAACCCAAAAGGAAAATCAGACCACGAAGTCATGCGTTTTTGTCAGTCTTTTATGACAGAACTTTATCGCCATGTTGGTGCGGATGTTGATGTTCCCGCCGGAGATATTGGCGTGGGAGCGCGTGAGATTGGTTATATGTTTGGTCAATACAAACGCATCACAAATCAATTTACTGGTGTCTTAACTGGCAAAGGATTGGAATTTGGTGGAAGCTTAATTCGTACCGAGGCCACTGGTTATGGTGCAGTCTATATGTTACAACAGATGTTGACACGTGTTGGAAAAACCATAGAAGGCTTAACAGCTGTCATTTCTGGTTCAGGTAATGTGGCAACACATGCCGCTGAAAAAGTGGTTCACTTAGGTGGCAAAGTCGTAACATTGTCAGATTCTGGTGGTTTTATCCACGATCCTGACGGCATTACCCAAGAAAAAATAGATTGGGTCAAGCACCATAAAACCCATCGCCGCGGGAGAATTTCTGCGTACGCTGATGAATTTCCAAGTGCAAAATTTTATCCAAACCAACGACCATGGGGCATCAATTGTGATATCGCATTGCCTTGTGCTACTCAAAATGAACTCAATGGTGATGAAGCCAGATTATTGGTTAAAAACGGTTGTATAGCAGTATCGGAAGGTGCCAATATGCCTACTAACTTAGAAGGAGTGCATGTATTTAAAGAAGCACAAATCTTATATGCGCCAGGCAAAGCTGCCAATGCTGGTGGGGTCGCTGTCTCAGCACTTGAAATGAGCCAAAACTCATCACGATTGTCCTGGAGTGAGGATCAACTGCAGAAACTATTGCTTGATACAATGACAGGAATACACGATCGCTGTGTCGCATATGGTGGTGCGGCTGGAACTAATCACATAGATTATGTTCGTGGTGCCAATATTGCAGGATTCAAGAAAGTTGCAGATGCGATGCTGGCATATGGTGTAGTTTAATACTATAATTATGATTGGCGAAAACTGATCTTTTAAAGCTTTCGCCAAAGACAACTTTATATGAAGGCACTTTTGCCTTATCTTCATAAATTTTTAACACAATAATTACACTATGAACACAAGCGGATTTTTTCTCAGATGGCTATTTGCCTTACTTTTGGTATTCATTACATATAACCCAACCCATTATTCATTATTTCACTGGTTATACCCTTTTCAAAATGAACAATTACCATTAAAAATATTAAGCCTATTAGTTATATTGGTTATTTATCTAATATTTTTAAGAGCCACTTTTCGATCTATCGGCTTATTGGGAATCATCTTGGCATTTAGCGTGAGTGCGACTCTAGTCTGGCTATTTATTGACCAAGGATGGATGCGCGTTGATAATTACAAAGCATTTTCGTGGATTCTGTTGGTCGTTATAGGCACCATACTTGGTATCGGTGTTTCTTGGTCACATATTCGTAAGAAACTGACGGGACAATTTGATACGGATGATGTAGAGGATTCTTGATGGCTATTGGCTAAAAAAGGTATTAAATAAGTTCAGCCATTACCAATTCACATTCTTGAGTTTCAGCCGCAATATAAACAGTATCGCCACTGATACTCAGTGACCAGTCCATGGTTCTCTTAACAAAAGTTGCCAGTTCTGTTATCTGTTGCCAATCAAATTGATAAAACTGCACATTTTTAAATTGGTTCACCTTACTTTTACTTTGATTCCACCAGGTATCAGACTTACTGTTAAAGCTATAAATTTTAACTTCAGGGGCAAGACGGCTGGATTTCTTTATGCGATCAGGAGCTGGTTCACCCACTTCAATCCACAATGTAACGAGATCATCTAGTGTTTTAACCCAAATATCAGGCTCTTCAATATTTGACAAACCTTTTGTGAAAATGATATTTTCTTGTGCATTCAAACAATAAGCCACAATTCTCGCCACCATCCTTTCAAGTGTTTCCGAAGGATGTAGGGCAACCGTAAGATTGACAGTATCATAGTAGTCACGGTTAAAGTCAGAAATTGCAATACTTAATTTATAGATGGTCGGCTTTAATGCCATGAAAAAACTCAGGTTTTTAAGACAGACATCATAACAATAAGATTGCAAAATTACTAAAGCTCTTTTTGATTATGCTACTTACAAATATTTTTCCATACAAATATTATCCCACATACGGCCCTGCCAATAAGTGAAAGCCTTATTCCTGCCAATTTCTTTATAACCTCTTTTATTATAAAGGTTAAGAGCTGGCTTATTGAATTCAAATACACCTAATTCAATACGCTTTGAACCCTCAATAAAGATTTGCTCTTCAAGATATTCCATAGCAGCCGTTCCTACCCCCATTCTTTGAGCTGACGGTTCACCAATCATAAGACCTACCCATGCTGTACCTGGTTGATTGTTATACAACAATTCAGAGTTTTTTTGAAAACTCATTTGGCCAACAGGTTGCTCATTGGCAAAAATCATATACACAAATTCTTTTACCAGGCGTTTGTTGAGCGTATCTAGTGTCACCAAAAACTGTTCTTTGAGGTCATTCTTTTTTCGAATTGGGCGCATGTAAGGAACTAGCACAGGGTTATTCACCCATTTATCTATGATTTTTACAATTTCTGGAGTTGCTGTTGTTAATTTTTGAAATGAAATATCTGTCTCTTATACACATCTCCGAGCCCACGAGACAGGCAGAAATCT
>CAJXVJ010000163.1 GCA_913061105.1 uncultured Alcanivoracaceae bacterium
GAGATTTCTGCCTGTCTCGTGGGCTCGGAGATGTGTATAAGAGACAGGACTTATAGTGTTGACTAAAACGTATCTGACTTTCCATATCACTGGCAATTTTCATCGCTTTTGATAAATTAAATGTTTCTACATTGTCAATCAGAACTGAATGCATGACAAATGATTTGGATCTAAGCACTAATGCAACTAGACTTTGATTGTGGTACTTAATTGAGATTTCACCAGCGGTGGTACAGCCAATAATTTGGCAATCAAAATGTGTGTCAAAGGCAGCAGATAAAGCATTTCGGTCATAATGTGATGAACAGAAGAAAATAATGCCTTCAATATCATCAATAACAATTTGTTTTTTTATCTCGGAAACGGCATCGTTTTCATCGACTGCGGACGAATAAATATGTTGTGTCGGTGGTCTAATTTTATTCATTTATATTCTTATAGTAGGGATTATATTAAGATATTTTATAAATATTCTTAGTTATATTTTCATTATTATACGCGTGTTTTTTATAAATAATCAAATACTTTCATGCTACTTGTTAAGTTAGTGAGAGGATTACTAAATAAGAATCATTAAAAACTGAGGTTTTCTCATCCTCATTCTACTGCAGAGTTGTAGAAATAGGATGAGAAGTTTTTGATAACCCTGAATGGAAAAACAGAATTTGACTATAGATTAAATTCGGGCAATTTTTTATCTAACAAGGTGTTCTTCAATCTAATGTATTTTGGCAATCCATTTTCATAAGGAGGATAGGCTTCGCCCTCAATCAATGGTTGCATGTATGTGCGGCACTTTTGGGTTATACCAAACCCATCTTCAGTGATATAATCTCTGGGCAACATTTTTTCAACATTGGCCATGTCTGCCAATTCAGCTGTGGCTATTTCCCAAGTATAAGGTTTGTCAGATAAACGCTTGATAATGGGCATAACTCCATTGCGGCCCTCGATGGCCAATTTCACTGCACTTTCTCCGACCGCATAGGCTTGTTCAAAATCAGTTTGTGAAGCCAAATGTCTGGCTGATCTTTGCAGGTAATCTGAGACTGCCCAGTGGTATTTATAACCATGTGCATCGCGAACCATATTGGCAATAACAGGTGCAACACCCCCTAATTGAGAATGACCAAAAGCATCCACTGTTCCTGCATCAGCCAAAAATTTCCCACTTTTATCTTGAACACCTTCTGACACAATTATTGAACAATAACCATAGTTTTCGACAGAATATTTAACCCTTTTTAAAAAGGTTTCTTTCTCGAAAGGAATCTCTGGAAATAAAATAATTTGTGGTGGTTCATCATGGGTGTCACTGGCAAGTCCACCTGCCGCAGCAATCCAACCAGCGTGCCTGCCCATTACTTCCATTACAAATACTTTGGTTGAAGACTCACACATTGATTCAACATCTAAAGAGGCTTCTTTCATTGATACGGCAATGTATTTTGCCGTTGTACCAAAGCCTGGACAAGTATCTGTTATTGGTAAATCGTTATCAATGGTTTTTGGCACACCAATACAATTAACTGGGAATCCCATTTGTTTGGCAATTTTTGAAATCTTATAAGCCGTATCTGATGAATCTCCACCACCATTATAAAAAAGATAACCTATGTTATGGGCTTTAAATACATCAATCAACCTTTCATATTCTGTGTGTTGTTTTTCTAAATCTTTTAGTTTAAATCGGCAGGAACCAAAGGCACCACCTGGCGTGTGTTTTAGTGCCGCAATATTATCATCACTCTCTAAAGAAGTATCGACCAACTCTTCTCTTAGGGCACCAATGATTCCGTTTCTTGCACCATAAACTGTACCAATTTTATCTGAATGTCTGCGTGCTGTTTCGATAATCCCACATGCTGTCGCATTTATCACAGCAGTGACACCTCCAGATTGGCAGTAAAGGGCATTTTTCTTTGTCATGGTTATTTCCTATGGTTTTTAATAATAAAGGGTTGACTTAAATCGTTTCAGGCGTTACTTTACCACACCCTAAGGGTCTTTATAAGTACTCTAATATATCGTATGTACGATTATATATTTTTTCCAAATAAACACAAATTATTAAAGGTTTGAGACAACAGATATGAGATTGGTTTTATTGGGCGCGCCTGGCTCTGGAAAAGGCACACAAGCAAAGATTTTAAAACAAGAATTTAATATACCACATATCTCCACAGGAGATTTATTGCGCGCAGCGGTAGCAGCCAAAACCGAATTAGGTTTGGCAGCTAAAGTGGTCATGGATAAAGGCCAATTGGTTTCTGATGAAATAGTTTTGGGTATGCTCAAAGAAAGATTAGCCCAAGACGATGCAGCAGCTGGATTTATTCTTGATGGGTTTCCTCGTAATTTAGTTCAAGCCGATATGTTAGATACATTACTTAATGAAATAAACATGCCTGCTGAACACGCTATTTTAATAGCTGTTGACCCAGAAGAAGTGGTTGGTAGGATTGCCAAACGTGCGCTTGAAGAAGGACGTGCGGATGATACTGAAACAGTGGTAAGAGATCGCATTAAGATATATGAAAACCAAACAGCACCTGTGGTTGAACATTATAAACAACATGAAATCTTGAGCGAAGTATTGGGCCAAGGCAGTGTTGATCAGGTTCAACACAGGATATTATCAGTTTTAAGGTTTTAGTAGCATTTCACAAAGCTAAAAACTTATAAACAAACCAAAACCCGTATGGCGTTCATTTGCACTTGCGCCAAAGCAAGTGCCTCGAGAGTTTGAATTTTTTGATTTTCAAGGTATTCAATCTCTTCTTGTCTAATGTGGCCGTTCACTTGATTAAGGTCTTTAAGGCGACTAATTTCAGCATCCAAAACAATGCTTGCTTGGTCTTGAGCTGCTTTAACCAAATCAGGTAAAATTCTTTCAGATTTCCCTTCGATTGCACTGATAATTTTCTTCATCTCTATCGTCTTCATTTTGATAACTTGCAGTGCAACATTAAGTGGCACTGATGAGTAATTATTTTGTATAAACTGGCCATCTAACACTTTGGTTCTGTCTATCAACCTTTCATCTGCCACCAATCGAATTGAATCAGCTGGAAGAAAACGAGAAATTTGTAGAGAAGAATCAGCAGGAGCATTTAAGTGAAACATGGCTTCAATAATAATGGTTGAAGGTGGTAACCCAGTATTTTTGAGAGTGATAAGACTGGCATTGCCTTTTTCTTCATTGGCAATCATTTCTAATGATTCAACAACCATTGGATGTTCCCAGGTTAAGTAGTGCAATGTTTCATTCGAAAGTGCAGTTTCTCTATTAAAGGTAACAGACATGCCTTCTTCAATCAACCCTGGAAAGTGCGAACGTTGGTTTTCACCAGGTGATAATAATTCAACATTTTCACGCAATTCATCATAGTTAACACCATAACGATCAAACATGCGGTGCATAAAACGCAGACAGCTACTGTCATCTTGCATGACAGCGCTTTGTAGAATTGATTCTGCTAAAAAGGGTCGACAAGAATTATATTCCAGTAGTTTATCTCTGCCTTTTTCAAAATCTTGATTGGTCTTCTTTGTTAACTCTTTGGTTTCTTCAAGAAAAATAGCAAACTCTTCATCGCTGGTGCCATTGTTAAGGTGTTGTTGTAATTGTTGATTGAGCTTATTGAAAATAGAAAAAGCTGAAGGGCAGGTTTTGGCAAACAAATCCAGTCCTTTGTGGTACCAATTAAACAATTTTTCTGTTGTTGAATCACGCATATAAGGTACGTGTATGTGAATGGTTTTTTCTTGCCCAATTCTATCTAAGCGGCCAATTCTTTGTTCTAACAAGTCAGGATTAAATGGCAAGTCAAAAAATATAACGTGTTGGGCAAATTGAAAGTTTCTACCCTCTGACCCAATCTCAGAACACAACATAATTTGAGCCCCTTTTTCTTTGTCTGCAAACCATGCTGCCGCTTTATCTCTTTCTATTAAGCTTAAACCCTCATGAAAAACGGCAGCGTGTATGCCTTGTTTAACCCTAAGTGACTCAGCAATGTCTAAAACCGTATGTTTGTTAGAGGCAATGAGTAATACTTTTTTAGACTCCAATGAAAATAATTTTTCAGCCAACCAAGGTATACGAGAATCAATCTTGGTCCAATTTTCGAAGCCATCTATTTTTTCGGGTGTTAGCTGCAATTGAATCGGTTGCGAATCAGCGTCAGTATAAGAATTTTCTAAGGCATATTTGTGTAACTTTCTTTTGGGAAACCCTTTTATGGCAGCACGGGTGTTTCTAAACAGCAATCTGCCTGTGCCATGTTGGTCTAAGAGTTTTTCAGTCAGGTTTTGTTTAATTGAAGTTTTTTCTTCATCATCAACCGTTGCTTCGAATAATGCCTCAATTTGGGCCAAGTCTTTTTCATCGCTGAACTGTTTTGATGCATTTTTTGCTGCAGTTTTGGTCATGGCTTTTTCTGAGCGTAAGACATCAATTGTATTGACTATGCTGCCATAATTATTTTCTTGAGTAATGAAATCCTGGTAATTGTTAAAACGATTTTTATCCAGTAAACGCAATCTTGCAAAATGGCTTTGTTTGCCTAACTGTTCAGGAGTAGCTGTCAATAATAGGGTGCCTTTGATGCTATTGGCAAGCTTTTCTACCAATTGATACTCTTCACTAATTTCACTTTCTGACCATTGTAAATGGTGCGCTTCATCTACCACCAACAAATCCCAATGTGTGGCTAAAATTTGTTCAGCCCGTTTGGGGCTTTTTAATAAAAATTGTAAAGGCACTATGGCCAATTGGCTGCTTTCAAATGGGGTGTTGAAATTTGATGACTCATCAATGCCTAAGCACAACTCTTCATTGTAAACACTAAAACTTAAATTGAACCTTCTGAGCATTTCAACCATCCATTGATGGGTTAAACTTTCAGGCACAATCACCAAGACCCTTTTGGCTCGATTTTTGATCAATTGTTGATGAATGATTAAACCTGCTTCAATGGTTTTTCCTAAACCTACTTCATCCGCCAGTAAAACCCTTGGCGCAAATCGTTTGGCAACAGCCTGTGTGATATATAGTTGGTGTTTTAGTAATGAAGTGCGGCAACCCAATAATCCATAAAGTGGGTTCTGTTGTAATTCATTTCTTTTACTGATGGCCAATTGGCGGAGTGAATACCACTTATTAGAATCTAAATGACCTGAAAACATTCTTTCAGCTGGGCGATCTAATTTTATGTTATCTGCAATTTCTGATTCGGGAAGCAATACATCTTCGCCTTTCTCATTTGTGCCTTGATAGATTGCCAAGCCATTGTGCAATTGTATCGCAGCAACTGTTAAATTCCAGCCTTTGCGTGCAGGAATGGTATCTCCAACTTCAAAAAGTATACGAGAAATGGGAGCATTGTCCTTTGCATAAATCCGAGATTCATTGGCGGCATCAAATATTAATTTAACCATTCTGTGGTTGGTTTCATCAACATGGCCGAGGCCAAGTTCTTGTTCAGTTTGGCTAATAAATCGTTGTCCTTTGACAAACTCAAATTCTTTTTTCATGCAGTCTATTGGGTGATATAATTTTTAAACTTTATTATCTTATATTATAAAAAAATGGATACCAGTAAAAACTTACACAATGTTTAATTTTATTGAATCGACTCTTTTGCCAACGCGTTTTAAATACAGGTAGACGGCTAACAGAATTCCAACAAATACACCAATCCATATGCTCGCAATCATTGGGTTATCACTAAAATGAGCCAGTTGAAAAAAGCTAACAGCACTCATATATGCCAGCCCGGTACTCCAAATACCTGAAAACACAGCCCATTTCATGCCCGCTTCTCGAGCGATGGCTGCAGTAGCTGCCACACAGGGGAAGTAAAGCAAGATAAACAATAAGTATGCAAAAGCAGCATATTTACTACTAAACCGGTCTCTTATAATGCCAAATAGTGAATCACTGACATCTTGATTGGTTGCCATTTGTTGGTCAGTGCCAGTATCGGCAATGGATAAACCCAAAGGATCGAGGATTAATTCACTCAACCCTAAGGCATTGTCTTTGATAGATACGACAGCTTCAGTAAGTTGCTGTCCAATGCTAGCAGGAGTTTCATTATTGTCGTTTTCTTGTTTATCTAAAGCTGTGTATAAAGCATCTAATGTACCAACCACAACTTCTTTGGCCAGAATCCCAGTGAGAATACCAACAATCGCTGGCCAATTCTTCTCTTCAATGCCCATGGGTTCAAATACAGGAACTACGGATTTAGCTGCCACAGATAACATGGAGTTTTCGGAATCTTCATTGCCCCATGAAAAATCGCTGCCAATAGAGTTCAATACCTGAATTAACATGACCATGATCACAATGATTTTACCAGCGTCTAACAGAAACCCTTTGAGGCGGTTCCAAGTATTTATAATTAGGTTTTTAAATGTTGGCAATCTCCATGGTGGTAATTCAATGAGGAAAGGCTCTGCTTTTCCTGGCAAGATGGTTTTTTGTAACATTAAGCCAGTTAATATTGCCATTATTATTCCGAATAAATACAAAGCCAATACAATTAAAGACGCATAATTTGAAAAGAAAGCCGCCACAAATAAAGCATACACAGACAGCCTTGCCCCGCATGACATGAAAGGTGCCATCATGATGGTTACCAATCTTTCTCGTTTTGCTGGTAATGTCCTTGTTGCCATTATGGCAGGAACATTACAGCCAAAGCTAACAATCAGTGGCACGAATGCTTGTCCTGATAACCCGATTTTTTGCATGAGGCCATTCATCACAAAAGCCGCTCTTGCCATGTATCCAGAATCTTCAAACCAACTAAGCACCAAGTACAAAAATCCAATAACTGGGATAAAGGTTGCAACAGTTTGAATGCCTCCACCTATGCCATCTGCGATGATAACTGTCAGCCACTGTGGAAAACCAAGGCTTTCTAATAATTGGTGACCCCCGTCAATGAGAATCGCACCTGTAGCGATGTCAAAAAAATCAACAAAAACAGCGGAAACATTGATGGCAAAAAAGAACATCACATACATTGCCAGTAAAAATGAAAACAATCCCCAAACGGGATGTGTTGTAAATTTGTCCAGTATTGTGTGTTTCTTGATTGCTTTTGCTTTTGGATGGGTTAGGACTTTGCTGCTTAATTGTTCTGCTTGTTCAAGTCTGAGATTGAACACTTCATCAGCTGGTTTATTTTGTTCAACTTCCTTTTCGTTGCTGTTAAGATTTTCTGTACTCAATTGGTGGTTGATTTGTTCCAACAATTTATTTATGCCATCGTTGTCTTTAGCATTTGCTGCCAGAGGGATAACCGGATTGTCTAATAGTTCTGAAAGTTTATTGGTATCAATGTGAATTTTCTGTGCCAGAATTTCATCCCACATATTTAATACGGTAATAATAGGACAACCAAATTCTTTGAGTTCAAGGCCCATAAATAAACCACGTTCTAAAGCATTGGCATTTATGACATTAATGATTAAGTCTGGTTTGTTGTTGTATAAAAACTCTTGAACGTGTGATTCGTCTTGGCCGGAAGATTCAATCGCCAAGGCATAAATGCCTGGCAAGTCAATTAAGTGATAATCAAGCTGATCAAAATTAACTGCACAATACTGAGAACTGACCGTGACACCTGGCCAATTACCTGTTTTTTGATTAAGACCAGTTATGCGGTTAAATAGGGTGGTTTTCCCACAATTCGGATTGCCAATTAAAGCAACTTGGGGTTTATTTCTTGATTTTTTCATGAATGGTGATTATACCGCTTTAACCATGATGGAGTCCAATATGTCTGATCCTAAAGCAACATCACCACAAGATGTTTTGACGATTGCACCATGTTTATATAATGACAGCAACTCAATAAACACACCTGTATTTACACCGAGAATTGCCAAACGTTTTGATATAGCTTGTAAGGCGTTCATTTCTTCAACTTTATAGTGCTTGCCAGCAGTGGCTTGAGAGAGTTTTAGTGACACAATTCAAATAGTCTAAATAATAATCATTCTCATTATGAATTAGAACAATTGGAAAAGCAAGAGCTTTTATAAAAATGTAAAATAATCTTGAAAATGGCCTATATTAAGTGTAAATTGATGCGAATTAATCAAATAATAGAATGCACATGAGAACACTGAGATACATGGTTTTGGCAATGATGTTTTTACTTTTAGTTGTCGTGGTTATTGGTTTTTTTCTGCCGTCTAAAGTTCACCTAGAAAGAAGTACAATTATAGAACTGTCTCTTATACACATCTGACGCTGCC
>CAJXVJ010000164.1 GCA_913061105.1 uncultured Alcanivoracaceae bacterium
CTACACAGAGTAGATCGTCGGCAGCGTCAGATGTGTATAAGAGACAGGCTTTAATGCGTTTTAGTCCATCTGTTACCAATATACGGTTGTTATCGTCTAGCGTAACCATATCAGCTACCGTTCCCAATGCGACTATATCTAGCCATTGTGCCAAATTTGGTGCTTGAATGGAATTATCAATAAACCAGTTTGTGTCATTCAATTGCTTTCGAACTTCTGCCAATAAATAAAAAACAACACCAACACCTGCCAAGTGTTTGCTTTCGAATTCATCGCCATTTAAATTTGGATTGACTATGGCATGGGCATTGGGTAATACTTCAGCTGGTAGATGGTGGTCAGTAATGATAACTTCCATGTCTGCATCTATGGCAGCTTGTGTGCCTGTGATTGAACTAATACCATTGTCAACAGTGATGATTAAATCAGCTTGCATGTCTTGTAAAATTGGAATTAGCTGTGGGCTCAAACCATAACCAAAATCAAAACGGTTAGGCACCAAGAAATCAATGTTGTGGTGCCCAAATGCCCTTATAGCCCGCAGTGATAATGCAGTTGCAGTGGCACCATCGGCGTCGAAATCTCCAACGATAACAATTTTTTTATTTTGATTTATGGCATTAACTACAACATTCGCAGCCAGTGTAATACCAGATAATTTATTAGGCGAATGCAGGTGTTTTAATTTATAGTCGATTTGTTTAGAATCAACTATGCCTCTGGATAAGTAAAGTTTTTGTAATAAAGTCGACAAGCCCAATCCTGATAAACTATCATTTTCAGGTACTAATCGTCTTTTTATTTTAATCATTAATCAAGGTATTCAAAAACTTTAACGACTTTTACCACACCACTAAGGTTGCGAATTTTTTCAACAACAGCATCGGCTTCTTGTTGATTAACTCGTCCCATTAAATAAACTATGCCTCGGGTAGTAATCACTCTGACGCGTGTGGGATTAAAGCCCTCAATTTTAATTCGAACCAGTGATGATTTGGCTTTTGATGTGATATATGAATCCTTGGAACGGCGTTTAAATCCAGTTGGAAAAGATTCGTGTAGTTCGTTGATAACCCGTACGACTCCATTTTTTGTGGCAGCAGCATTTTCGGCGGTTACCTTGTCGGCACTATTTTTGGCTTCGCCGACCAATAAAACCACTCCGTTATAGGTCATGACTTTGATGTGTTCGTCATTAACAATGGATTTATTAATCTCATTTCTCACTTGAGTTGATATAATTTTATCATCGATGACTTGTCCAGCAGATCTTCTGTCATTGGCAACGCTGATGCCTGAAACAACGGCACCACCAATGAGCACAGGAGCACAAGCAGTCAATAAAATGGTACTAAATATTAGGCTTAATAGTATGGTTTTTTTCATGGTTTTCTCTTAAGTATAGGGCATTAATAATTAATAAAAGGCGTTTGTTATCCAGTCAATTTCTGGATTTTTTTTGTCTCCTTGTATAGACACAACATCAAAGCGGCAGTTCCAATCTTCGTATTTTTTATTTTGTAATAAATACATCTGAGCCGCTTTAATAATTCTTCTTTGCTTAGTTTTGGTTACAGATTCTAGTGCTGAAACCCAATCATCATTTTTACGGTATTTAACCTCAACAAAAACCAGTGTATTTTTATCTGTCATAATTATATCAATTTCACCAGCTTTACAAGTATAGTTTCGTTTGATTTTTTTTAAATGTTTCTTGTTTAAATAATTACATGCAACACTTTCCCAATAATCACCCCATAATCTCATTTTTATTGGAGATCAAGTTGAATGTCTTCTTTAATCAATTCAGGCAACAGAACAGGTCGTCCCCTTTGGTATTGTGCCCAGGCTAAATCTCTGTGAATAATTCCATCTGCATCTATGCTGAGATAACCACTCATGCTTTCAATTTTTTGATTTTGCATCGTTTGCAACCAATTTAATCTGGGATTTAATGCAATGGCATCGTATCCAAAAGCAAAAAATTTCCTGTCTCCTTTTATTTTTGAAACATCAAAGTTTAATGCATATTGTAAAGAGCTTGGATCAATAACAAATGCACTTTGACAAAATTTTATGCCGTTTAAATCTTTGTCTAAATTTGTATCAATTGAGTTAGACAATAATTGTGATGTCGAGTAAACAGGGATGTTTTCGGCTTGATAGAATTTTAGTTGAGGTTTAATTAATCTGGCTTGTTTAGGTCGTGCCAGTATAACAATGGCATCGATATCGGGTCTAATTTGTGTTGTCGACTCAAGCTTTTGAGCTACAATACTTTGTAATCGGTTTTTTCTAACCTTTGAATCATCTAATCCCAATGCCTTTTTAATTTCTCTAGAATAATCATGTGTTGATTCTGGATAAAATTCATAACTAACAACCTGTCCATCATTGAACAATAAATCTTGTTCTAAAGATATTGCCAGTTTTCTTCCTGATTCTGACTCTGGTGCCAATACCATTATTCGTTTTTTATTTTCTGCAATGAGTCGATTGGCAACATTGCGAACCTCATCTTCTTGTGACAATGCGAACTGATACAACCCCATTGTGTTCTCTTCATCTTCTAATTGATTAAGTAACATCACAGGAACAGTTGTAGAGTTTATTTGGGTTAATTGTTTTATTGATGTTTTTAGCAAAGGTCCAACAATAAACTCTGCGCCAGATTCAATCGCACCATACCAAGCATAGGAGAATTTTTCACTGTTGGAGCCAGTATCAAAAAAATTAATTTGTTGTTGAGCAGAACCATTTCTATACAATGCAGCAATCATTCCTTCTTGAATACTTTCAGATATGTCTTTGTACCTGCCTGATAATGGTAACAATACAGCGATATTTCTATAATTGCTGACCTGAACAAAAAACACATTAGCAGGGTGGTCACCCCAACGGTTTTTCCATTGATTGGTAGATTCAGAATCTTGAGAAAAAGCAACATAGGCCGCTTCTAACCAACCTTGTTCAAGCTCTGAAATGTCCATATTAAAGAGAGCTTTTGTTAAGTCCTCTTCAGGTGTTTGTAATAAATTATCAACAATATCATCGATGTACTTGTCGCTTTGTTCTATGGAGGACATCTCAATTAATGCCAATGCAGCATTGAGATACTGTTGGTTTTTGTTGTAGATTTTGGCTTTTAGTTTTAAATACTTGGATCGATAATCACCATCAACACTATTGGGAATCCTATTGATAGTGGTCAATGCTTGTTCGTATTGGTTGTCATGTATGTATAATTCAGTTTGAATCAATAAATACAAAGGTTGATCCGATTGATTCAATAATGCCATGAGATTTTGGGCATTTTGAAATTGGTAAATATGAATCCAGCTGTCAGCAGCTTGAAGTGCAAATTTTTGATTTTTATACTGCATGAAAAGGCGCTCATAAGCGCGTGCTGCTTTATTGTATTCTTGGTTTTGGTAATAGTTGTCTGCTTCTTGTAATCCAAAAAATTCAGGTTTATCTTTGCGAATAGGTTGGTTACCACAGGCAGATAGCAGTAGAATGGCAACGATAATTAAAAAATTTCTCATAATAGTAACAGTCAATGAATTTAAATAGCGAAAATAAAGGTACATTATATATTGTTGCGACTCCAATTGGTAATTTAGATGACATTACTGAGCGGGCAATTAAAACATTAACAGATGTGGATATTATTGCTTGTGAAGATACACGTCACTCTGGTCGTTTATTGGCCAATTATGGCATTAAAAATAAGCTCATGAGTTTTCACCAACACAACGAAAACGAATCGGCTAAAAAATTTATTGATCTATTGCAACAAGGCAACAATATTGCATTGGTATCAGATGCTGGTACACCTTTAATCAGTGACCCTGGTTACCCTTTGGTTAAACAAGCCCATGAAAAATCGATCACAATTGTTCCTATTGTAGGTGCCAGTGCTATTATTGCGTTGCTTAGTTGTAGTGGACTGCCCACAAATGAATTTCATTATTATGGGTTTCTTGCCCCGAAGCAACAACAAAGACAACAACAATTGAAGCTTATCGCTGGAAATTCATGCACAAGTATTATTTATGAATCAACGCATCGGATATTAAAATGTCTTAATGACATGCTGGTTGTTTTGGGTGAGGACAGACAAATTGCTATGGGAAGAGAATTAACAAAAACATTTGAAACGATTAAGTTGGGCTCAGTTGCTGAGATTAAAGAATTTGTTGAATCTGATTCAAACCAACAGAAAGGAGAGTTTGTTATTGCCATCGCTGCTAAAGAAACAATAATTTCTGATGGTGTTACCAATGATCAAAAACACTTAGCAACTTTACTTGCTAAAGAATTACCCCCCAAAAAAGCGGCAAAAATTACGGCTGAATTTCTCAAAGGGAAAAGTAAAGAAATCTATAATCACATTATTCAATCATAATCACTATTTGAGGGTTACTTTAAACTTTCGATTCTATTATTGAATGCTGTCAGTTCGTCTTTTTGATATTTCATGCCATCTAGTAATTCTTGGATATTTAGATCTGCATGGTAAGAATATTTGTTCCAAGCTTTGGTTTTTTCGAGTTTTATTTCATTCAAGGGCGAAGACGGAAAAAACTTGTCTAAACCTAATTTTTTGAACATTTTATTGATACTTTTTTCAATTTCAGAACAGTCTTTACTTATTTTAGTCTCTGAATGTAATGACTCTGGTTTCTGGATGATTTCTTTAACTGTTTTCTGTTGATCAGTATTCCAACCAAATTTTCGCGCTAATATATCAACACCAGACTGAGATTGAATAAAATCCTGTTCTAAGTTTAAATGAATATCCGCATGAGATTTTGCGAGAAGCTGAGATAATTTCCAGATGAAATAATGTCTGTAATAACTGCTTCGATTTTTTACCGTTTGTAGCATTGGGAATTTTAGAGATAAATCTGCTGACCATTGCATTAAGTCATAGGCGTCAGGGTGACTTTCATTTTTTTTATCTTGGTTATTGTTCAGGTGTCTTCTAGATGAAACCCATAATGGAAATACATTACGATTAATGTGAATAATTGTCGCATTTGGAAAAGTATTCTTTAACCAACTTAACCTTAAATCCATGCGGTTAAATTGCAACACAGGAGTTTTATCACCTGCGCTTGTGATCAGGTATCTGATGTATTGTTCTAACTCAATCCATTTTTCATGCTTTTCTAGAAAGATATCTTGTTGCCCAAAACGATTTGAAAAATGTTCTTTTAGCTCAGTTAAGTGTAAATAATTTCTCCAATAATCATCTATATCAAGATGGTCTTCTTTTGGTTTTACATGCTGAATGTGACTGATAAGATTTGGGTGTAATGGCTCATAATAAGCACAATATTCTGGTAATTGGTTGAAAATATTCCAAAGCATTGATGTGCCAGAACGAAAACGACCTGAGAGAAAAATTATTTTTGACATGGTATTATTCTAATCCAATTGATGGCAATTCCCAAGCTTCTATCATCATCACTATTAAAAATAGTACTATGAACGCTTGTTTCTGGTTGATGAAATTGTATTCTTAACAGATTGTTTTTGATCATTGATGCCTGTATTGTTGCAGATATTATTCTCACTACACCTTCATTTTGATCATATTCAAAAGGTATGGATACGTTATTGATGTGAATATCAAGTTCAGACAAATGTTTTAAAGAGACAGCATTGATGATTCTTATAGTTAACTGATAGTCTCTTGACCGCAACCAAAAATCTATAGTGGCCAGTTTATTATTGGTCCACCTAAAAAAGGTGTTTTCTGGTTGGGTTTTTTCTCTGCGGTGCCAACCATTTCCCAACAGTGCTGAACCGAAATCATAAACTATATGCTCATGTGCTATGTTGTGGGCAGCAGCTTGATAGTGTTTATCTATCATATCATCAATGCTTAAATTAACGTCGGTATATTGTTGCTTCAATCTTAAGCACATTGTTTCATATTTATGGTTAAAAATTTCCAAAGCAAATTGATAAAGAGCCAAATCATATTCATTCTGATTGGCAATTAATTCTTTGCAATAGTTGTCAATTTCTTGACTGGGTTTGTGTGCATTAATATGAGGTGATTCTCCAATTGGAGGACGATTAAATGTATAGGCAAATAATTGCATAGATTGGGAGAATTTTTCTTGAATACCAAACCAACTGCAATCCATTATGGCTTTTTTTGCTCGGGTCAATCGTTGTTTGTTGCTTATCTTTTTTGGTGTTTTTATCCATTGATTTACTACTTTAATGCTTTCTGAAGAAAGAAAAAGCTCTTGGGCTTCAGGATCTTGTTGTAAGTCAAATGACAAATGGCGAACCATGCGGTTGTTAATTTTATGTGCTGTTAATGGTTCTTCAAGAAATGCCCGTAAGTTCATGTTGTTTTTTGTAACCATCTGATGAACGGCAGTATTTTTTTCTCTTTTTATGAAATGAAATGTAGAAATGGATAAGCTCAATGGGTGCCTAAGGATTGTCAATCTATGCGGATTTCCAGGTGCAAGAAGTTTGTATGAACCTCCGCCAAAATGACCTCGTAATAATCGGTAATTGTTCTTCTCATTCACTATTTTCTGGTTCAATTGTTGCCACAATTGATGCGGAAAAATCTCTTTTTCATCGACACAACCATCAATAACATTGATAAAGCTGGTGCCTGCTGTTTTTGGAATATGAATAAAATAATAATTGTTGTCTGTCTTTTTAGAAAATAAATTTTTTAGAAAAGAGAACATTTATTTAACACCTGGATTTGGGTAATATTATAGTACCTTAGAATAGGCGTCTTCTAATCTTTTTGCATAATTTTCTGGGCTGAAAAATTCAACCCGTTTTTTGCCTTTTTCAATCATGCTATTTCTTAATTCTGAATCTTTTAATATGGCCATAATTTTACTGCGGATGTCTTTATAATCATACGGGTCAATATACAGGGCTGCATCTCCAGCCACTTCAGGCAATGAAGTGATTCCTGAACAAATGACTGGGCAATTGTGTTGCATGGCTTCTAATACTGGTAACCCAAAGCCTTCATAAAGTGATGGAAAAACCAAACATGATGCATTTCTATACAGCACAGCCAGTTCATCATCATCAACAAAATCCATAAATACCACGCGTTCTTCATCCATGTATTTGTCTAAGCCTTTCAACTGGTCTTCCCATAACCAGGCTTTTTTACCAACAATGACCAACTTAATCGCAGGGTTAACAAAAGACATGGCAGTAATCAGTGATTTGATATTTTTCTTGGGTTCAATATTGCCAACAAATAACACGTATTTTTCTTTTTTAATCTTATTGCCAGCTAAATATTTTTGATCAAAACCATTTTCTTCTTTGTTGTAATAATTGATTGGTTTAACAGATTGCCAGGTCACTTGAATTTTTTCTTCAGGCACATTATATATGTCTATAATGTCTTTTTTTGTTTGATCAGATACTGCTAGGATTAAATCAGCAGATTCACATGCCCATTTAAACAAATAATAGAAATTGTTTTTTATGTCTAATGTTGTAAATGGAACCTTCAAAGGAATTAAATCATGAATAGTAATGACTGTTTTAGCCCCTTTTATCTTGATGGGTAAAGGAGTAGTCATGTGCCAAATATCAGGCTTCCTTTTTACTTTAAAACTTACAGGTCTTTTAAATACTGAATAATAACGATTGGCTGAATGAAAGGCATCATAGGCATTACAGATATAAGAGTATTTATTTTCAGAAGCCGCTTTTGATAAATAGTTGTTTATATCAGGATTGGTTACATTAAGAGGAAAACAAGACACAGATTTAGACTTCCATAACTGTGAAATATCGCGCAGGGCATTCCACATTTTTGTATTAAACCGCATTTTTGGTAAATGAAATTGTTGATCAAAAAACATGACCTCATCAAGTATTGGATTTTTACCATGAATAAATTTATTGTCTGAAAAAATGCCTACTTGGTATCCCAATTTTTGATACGCATCCAGCAGGGTGACACCATAAGTTTTTATTCCTGATCCGTGTTGTAGCCCTAGATTAAAGCTATCGACGAGAATATTTGGTTTTGACATGCATTTTTATTTTTATTTAGACATCATAACTAACGAAATATTAATATAAATCGGTCATGTATAATTCAGAATAGTCCTTTTATTATTTTATAAAATTTTAATGCAAAATAAAAAATTTATAATAAATTCATACTGTGTTTAGCGATCAAAATACTTAAACTCAATCCTATAAACCTGTCTCTTATACACATCTCCGAGCCCACGAGACAGGCAGAAATCT
>CAJXVJ010000165.1 GCA_913061105.1 uncultured Alcanivoracaceae bacterium
TACACAGAGTAGATCGTCGGCAGCGTCAGATGTGTATAAGAGACAGATATAGATGAGATTTAATATTTTTATCGAAATCAGTAGCAACATATCCTTTCCCATTGCACCATTTTCTCCATTGTTGTGCGACCAATTTGGGTAGTGGTTCACCCATACTAACCCAATGAGAATTGGTTTTACCAAAAAAAAAATTACTTAATGGTATAAATACATTCATAAAAAACAGAGCAAATATTTTGAAAGGATATGGCATATTACGCAAACTACCAGATGATGATGCAAAATTAAACAATGATTTCAATTCTAGGCAATTGTCCATTAATCCAATGAGTTGCCCACCTGCACTGTGGCCAATGACATGATATGATTGATTAGGAAAGCACATTTTTAATTTTTCCAATACAGCTGACATATCTAATCTTCCCCAACTAATCAAAGAAGCGTCAATCTGATTGATATTACCTTTTTTTGACTTACCAATTCCTCTGTTTTCATAACAAATAACACCATAACCATTATTCACTAAATGTGTGGCAAATGAATGATAAAAACCTTTTTTAATGCCAGTGGCAGGAGCCATAATAACCGCTGCATTGATCGTATCTGGTTGATAAAGTGTAGCAGATAATTCAAAATTATCGGCACACTTAATTAGAATATTTTTTTTGATCATATTTATTTTTATTGCAACAACAAAGGTCTGTTGTCTGTTTAAAATGAATAAAGCTCACCATAACTGTTAAAGCTTGCACAATATTTCTGCTGCTTTTAATAAGGTTTCATCATTTTTAGCGAAACACAATCGCACTACCTTATTGCTTTTGTGATAATCTGCTAACTTACCCGTTTGATAAAATGGACTCAATGGAATCGCTGCTACACCAATCTCTTGGGTTAACCAATGACAAAATTCATGGTCATTAAGATTTGAAATTACAGAATAATCCAACAGTAAAAAATATGTCCCTCTTGATGGTAAAACTTTAAAACGTGAATTTCCCAATGCATCCACTAAAAGGTCTCTTTTTTGCTGATAATACTCTGCTAATTCATCAATGTGATTAGGGTGAGTTTTTAACATCGAAGCAATCGCAAATTGTGCAGGAGTGAAAGAACAAAAAGTAACATACTGATGAATTTTTCTAAATTCAACCGTCAAATCTAATGGAGCCACACAATAACCCAGTTTCCAACCTGTACAATGAAAGGTTTTACCAAAACTAGACACTACAAAGGCACGTTTAAACAGTTCTGGATAAGCCAATACGCTTTCGTGTCGCATGCCATCAAAGGTCATGTATTCATAAACCTCATCACTGACAACATAAAGGTTATGTTTTATTACAAGTTTTTGCAACGTATCTAAATCACTTTTACTCAGTAGAGTGCCAGTGGGGTTATGAGGACTGTTAATAATAATCGCACGGGTATTATTATTAATAGCCTGTTCCACCAAATCCCAGTTAACTGAATAATTTGGTGCATTTAGCGAAATATGGCGACAACTTCCTCCTGCCAATTCAACTGCAGGTTCATAGGAATCATAAGCAGGATCAAACACTATCACTTCATCACCAGATCGAACTATGGTTTGAATCGCAACCCAAAGTGCTTCAGTAGCACCTGAGGTCACAGTAACATTTTGCATACCATTTATTAAATCTTCAGCAAAAACACCCTTTTGATATTTTCTATGAATTAAATCACCAATCTGTTTCAATAGCTCTGGTAATCCAGTAGATGGGCAGTATTGATTTTTGCCATCAGCAATGGCTTGCTTGATTTCTGATTTAAGAAATTCAGGCACATCAAATTCAGGAAAACCTTGTGATAAATTAATCGCTTTGTATTGACTAGCCATCATCGACATTTCGGTAAAAATACTGGTACCTAAATTAGGCAACTTGGTTTTAAAAGATGATTCCACGGTAACTTTCCTTTTGTTTAATTTAAATTTTGTTATTTATTATAATTTATCTAAATGCGTTTTGCATAATTTAGTGGTTAAAGAAATATATGAATTAAATTTATCAATTAAAGATCAAATATTATTAGTTTTGTGACTATTGACAAGAGAAAACTTTAGCTCTGATGCTGTTGTCTTTTGAGATAATTGGTTTATAGATTGTTCAGTCAATTGGAAGATTCTTGCATAACCCCCAGTTGTTTGGCAATCACGCATCAGAACAATAATCTCACCAGATGGTGTCAGTTGAACTGTTCCAGGTTGCACACTTGATGTGATGATTTCATTAATGGAATCCCCAGGTCCTATTGTTATGGGAGACTCAAACTTGTAAGCCATTCGATTACTGCTAGATGATACTATTAGTTTTTTTCTTAAGATTTTAGCTTTAATTTCAGTGCTTAAAGTATGAAATTCAGGAGCAGGATAAACTTGTAGGGTTTTATTACTAAAATGTTGTTCATCTAAATGTACACTGCTACGATTTAATATTTCTGTTTGCTTATGGCAATTAAAATGGATTATATCGCCTTTCTTCAACTGTGACTTATGGGTTATTCCTGGATAATAACTGCGTGAATTTATCGCAACTTCAGTATTAAATCCACCTGCTATCGCCAAATAACTCCTTACACCATGACTAATAGTGCCCAATGACATTGTGTCTCCTTTATTAATTGTGATGACAGAATTTTGAGCTAATAGATTATCATTAAGTTTTATCTTAATCGGTGAGCCGACTATGGCTATTGTTGCATTTTTATTGAATTTTAAAAAGGGACCATTAAAGGTCATTTCTAATACTGCGGCATGATTGCTATTACCAACAAGACTATTGGCAATAAAGGCTGAGTATTGATCCATAGATCCAGAAACTGGTACCCCAATATTTCTGTGGCCAAAGCGGCCCAAATCTTGTATCGTTGAATAAACACCAGCTAATAACACTTGAATCATTATTCTTTAACCTGAATCATTAATTCTTCTTTTGAAAAATCACCTTTATCAATACGCTTTAACAATGATTCATAGGATTTAAGGTCAATGGCATGAAACTTTAACGAATCACCTTGAGAAAACAATGCTGGCTGTGACTCTAATTGATTAAAAATATTAATCGGAGATCTGCCAATAATATTCCAACCACCAGGGCTGTTACTGGGATAAATGCCTGTTTGTTTATCACCAATTGCCACTGAACCTTTTGGTGTGTGCAAGCGGGGTGTTTTTAGCCTTGGAGTATACAATTTTTCGTTTAGTTCGCCTAGATAAGGAAAACCTGGAAGAAAACCTAAAAAATAGACATAATATAATGGTTCTGTGTGTAGCTTTATCACTTCATTAACTGATAATGAATGTACTTTTGCCACACCTTCAATATCTAATCCAAATGATGCGTCATAACAGACTGGAATATTCCAATTAATATGTTTAGATTCATCTGGTAAATTAATTTTTTCATTTTTAAGATGTTCATTTATTTCATTAATAACAATAGGTTCTATAGTTATATTAAAGTAAATAGTAATACTAGAATAAGTACAAACTGACTCAATAATTAAGTCCTCAAACTGTTGATGAATACATTGATTGACTTTATTAATATGGGCATTGATGTCTTTTGATATGATTGCTGGCCAATTAATGACAATGGCCTTTGGACCAAATGCTAGAATTTGGATTTGAGACATATCAGAATAAGACATAAAATTCATTCATATCCTTCATAGTTTTTTAGCAATGTATTGTACCAGATTTACTGCTTCAGGTTGATCACCGTGTACACAGAATGTATCGGCTTTTATTGAGATAGACTCTCCCTCAACAGTTTTAACTTTGCCATTTTCCAGCATGTTGTATAGGTGTTTCCATGCATCATCAAGATCAGTAATAACAGCATCATCTCTGTCTCTTGAGACCAATTGTAAATTGCTGTGATAACGTCTGTCTGCAAATGCTTCATAGATCACTTTAAAATTACTTTTGGCTAATCTTGCCAATTCAGATTGATACGGTGTATAAATCCTTGCCCCTGAACATGTGGCATTTAATGATTTAACAACAATTTTGGCTGTAATGGGGTCTTTTGCTGCTAAATTATACAAAGCACCATGTAATTTAACGTGGTGCAAGCGCGCGCCCTCTTCTTTACAAATTTGAGAAAATATAAGAATTTGTTGGCAGAGTGACTCATAAAGATCACTCTCAGAGATATCCATTATTTTTCTACCAAAATTCTCCTTATCAGGAAAAGATGGATGTGCACCAATGTTAACTTTATATTTTAATGCCAGCTTAATGGTCTCACTGATACTGGACTTGTCTCCATAATGTCCACCACATGCTATGTTACAAGATGAGATATAGGGCATTATTTGCGCATCATTACTCATGCCCTCACCTAAATCACAATTGATATCAACAGCTTGCATTGCCTCCTTATATCACCCCAAATACTTTGATGATGCTTTTAATACCCAAAACAGCGGTTATGATGACAATAATTCCAGCCAAGATGTTTTGTTTCGCTGAATTCTTATATTCCCCTAATAGTGATTTTTTGTTCATTACCCAAACTAAAAATAGTGCAATTACTGGTAATAGTAATCCATTAGCAAATTGTGCGAATTTTATAACATCAATCGGTTTAATACCTGTTGACGAGAATATGATACCTAATAATAATATGGTCATCCAAATCAGTCTAAACTTTGTTGATTTGAGACTGTTATCCCAGTTAAAACAGCCCCTTGCAACATAAGCAGCTGCCAAAGGTGCTGTAATTGCTGATGTAATACCAGCAGCAAACAATCCTATGGCTATAAAGTATTTGGCATAAGAACCAAATAAGGGCTCTAATCCTTTTGCAAGGTCGTATGCATTTTTTATGCCGGTGTTTTCGATAGCCGCAGCAGTTATAATTATGGCAATAGATATAATTCCACCAAATAAAATAGAATAAAATACATCAGATCGGGCTTTGGGTAAATCATCTTTATTTTGCCATTTTTCCTGAACCAATGATGCATGTAAAAACAAATTATATGGCACAACGGTAGTTCCAATTAATGCAATAATAATTAACCAACTGTTTTCTGGAAATGAAGGAACAAACATGCCTTTTAGAACATCAATGACATTAGGTTGAGTCATGACTGCCGTCATTAAAAATGCCATACTCATGATAACAACCAAGCTAACAAGTACTTTCTCAATGATTTTATAACTACCAATGAATAATATGACGAAAGCAATTAAGCCAATTGCAATGCTGGCTATATTTATGTCTAGATTTCCAATTGTCACAAATACATTGTCATACAAAGCCAATATTCCTAACATGCTACCGCTGATATTTCCTGCTTCATAGGCAGCGTTTCCGACTAATATGGCAGACATTATCAAAATGATTGCAAGCCATTTTAGATATGGATTATTTATTTGATTCCTAACTGCTTGAGCTAAGCCCGTTTTTGCTACCAAACCCAAACGTGCGGTCATCTCTTGCAGTACCATTGTGGCAAGCATAGAAAACACCATTGCCCATAACAGAGCGAACCTATATTGAGCACCAGCAATGGTACAAATGGTGACTGTACCAGGGCCGATAAAAGCTGCAGCTATTAATAATCCGGGTCCTTTATTTTTAAGCATACCCATTAATCAATTCTCTTTTTATTCAACTGATTTAAGGCATAAATTGCAAAACTACCCAGCCAATGCCCGCCTTCATAACTGTCACCAACAAGATTGGGGAGTGAGTACTGGACATGCTTATTGGCGATATTCCGCAAGTGTTGGAATTCTGAATATTGATTTGCCAAGCCATAAAACACCCAAGCACGACTAAAATTAACTCCATCTAAGTGGACAAGTTTTCCATCGGTTCTATCACTCACTTCTCCTACGGCTAAATCATAATTTTTATTTTTCAATGCTGGTAAAAAATCATCAATCCATTGTTCAAATTCATCGTGGCTTAATACCCTGCGCATAATATCGATTTCTTCTAAACACGGAGAAAGAAAATCAAATCCACTGGGTTCCCAGTTAATTGGACATTCTTCATCTGCTAAGTAATAATCTTTAGCGCGATTGGTTATCAATCTAGATAATTCATCATTATGAACAGCAATGGCATAATCATAGGCAAATGAGAATCCAAAAGCAGTATTTGGGTGTTCCCCTGATCTGATTGGGTAATAGAGTTTTGGAATAAAATCAATATATCGTTCAACGATTAGATCTGTCAGAGGCTGCATTGTTGATTCAAGATTGCGGGCCATTGGGTCATCCCATGTGTGTAATTCTTCTGCCAATTTCAATAACCAAGCCCACCCATAGGTACGTTCCCATGATTTGTTGTGTTTTCCATGGAAGTATTCGACTTCTTTGCTGATGTTTTCTGTGGTTATGTTTCTGCTTAAAATTTCTCTCAATAATGCAGCGTTATCTAATTCTGGAAAATTCTTTAATAACGAGACCATTGACCAATGACCATGGACCGCACTGTGCCAGTCAAAACAACCATAAAATGATGGGTGCAATGCTTTTGGAGAGAGCAAATCATCGCCGCTACCAATCACTTGGTTTAATTTGTTTGGGTATTCTACTTCGGAGCAATCTATGGGTAATTGGGAAAGTTTTTGTGCTTGATAAATGTTTAATACTGGTTCACTGACAATTTCTACAGGATCACTGCTATGTTTTGTGAAATCTACATTAAAGGTACAAGCATTTAAGCTAAACATGAATAAACAAACAAACAGTCGTATCATTATAATATTCTCCCAAAATAATTTTTTATCTAGCATAAACTAAAAACAAAAATATTAAAGGAGTCTTGACTCATTTAGTTCAATTATTTAAAGTAAATGACGTACGTTGGGTAAATACTTTTCAAATGAGCCAGTATTAAACACCACTACTTGGTCATCTTTTTTAATATCACCACGATCAACTAAGGGTGATAATGCCGCCATACAGGCAGCTGCTTCAGGACATATCCACCAGTGTTTTTCATTCCAAATCTGACTTAAATGTAATGCAATTTCATCTTCTGATATGGCAATGGATGATCCACCACTTTTATTAACAATATCCAAAACCTTAAAATGGCCTACACCGCCTGCAACATTCAATCCAACGGCCAATGTATTGCCTGCTTCGGTTTTTTCAGGTTCAAATGCATCATTATTAAATGCCTTGGTGATAGGTTGAGTGGCTTGTGATTGTACTGCAATTATTCTCGGGCGTTTAGAATCGATCATACCCAATTGTTCTAGTTCATCAAATGCTTTGTTCATGCCCAAAATACCAGTACCTCCACCCGTTGGGTATAAAATAACATCTGGTAATTCCCACCTATCAGACAGAACATTAGGCTCAGCCAATTCTAAACCCATGGTTTTCTTCCCATCAATGCGCCAACCTGGTTCTTGAAAAGTAGCCACATTAAAGAAACCCTTTGGCACATAATCGCTTTTCATTTTTTCACCGGCTTCTTTGATTGTTCCTTTGACCATATCAAGTATGATCTTTGGATTATGATAAGACATAGCTGCTACACTCCCTTGAATGGGCATTGGTGTGTCATCTGGCATAATAATGGCAGCGCTTATTCCTGTTTGATTGGCATAATAAGCCAATGAATCACCTGCATTGCCTTGAGTAGGAACCACCAATTTATCCAAACCAAAATATTTCGCCATGTTAATAACAATCGCCATTCCACGGTCTTTAAAACTGTGTGTAGGATTTTGCCCATATCCAACATGTCCTTTGCCTTCGTCTTTGATATACAACTTAAAGCCATGCTTGGTTGCAACAGAGTGATCATGGTATTCCAATAATGGCGTATGGCCTTCACCAAAATCCATGTAGTCTTCATTTATGGGCAATAACCCTGAAAAACGCCACAAGCTCTTACGCTCTGGGTGATACCAATTGTTTTGTTGTTTTATTTTAGCTGTATCATATATAATTTGTAATGGCCGATTGTCAACTTCACAAAGGTTAAAGACTTTATCCATTGGGTATTTTTTACCACATAATGTGCATTGTAAATGACTAAAATTTGGGTTAAGCATCAGAATATATATATCAAAATTAATACTCTAACCAATTCAATGGTAATTGTAAACCCATTGTTTGATCTTCATCTTACAGGTTACTAGAAATGTTTTTAAAATATTAACAATTGAATTTTTCTTAAATAATATGGCGTAATTTTAATCCAGTTTGCGCATAGTATAAATATAGCTGTCTCTTATACACATCTGACGCTGCCGACGATCTACTCTGTGTAG
>CAJXVJ010000166.1 GCA_913061105.1 uncultured Alcanivoracaceae bacterium
AGATTTCTGCCTGTCTCGTGGGCTCGGAGATGTGTATAAGAGACAGATCTAGAATAATTCATAGCCAATGCCATAATTAATAGTGTTAATGTAATCGGCCAATAATATCTTATAGACTGATAATTTTTGAATACCCCCAATTTATATAACATTATTCCCAATATCATCATGATTAATGTTCTATATAGAATCCCTTGGAAATACACACCCCCTTTGTGAACCCTTAATTTATTAAAATTAGTGTTCCAACTACTCGTTAAAGTCATTCTTGGTATCTCATCAATTTCGTTGATGGGTTCTTTTTTTTGTGTTTTCTTAGTCCACCGAGTAAAATCTTTTTGTTGTTGCTCATCTCTTTGGCTTTCTTCAATATTTGATGCTTGAATATAGTCTTGATATTGTTGATTGGTGATTGTGGTTCTTTGATAGGAGTTGAATAATTGACTAGAAATTAATATCAGTAAAACCACTGATAAACCTTTTATACCCATAGACCTAAAAGGAAACAATAACAATCCACAAATAGAATAGTGATATAAAACATCTCCATCCCAAATAAAATAAGCATGTATGACACCAAAGACAAACAACCAGAGCAACCTCCTGGCATAAATATCCATGGCTTTCAATCCATAGCCTTTACTCTCTAACCTTTCTAGAAACATGATAAAACCAACACCAAATAACAAGGTAAACATGCAGAAAAATTTACCTTGGGCTAAGAAATATACCCAAAATCTGGCAGTAGTATCTATGGGATCAATAAAACCATACAACTGTTTAAAGGGCAATAGATATGAAAATGATTCAATGTTAATGATTAAAATGCCTAAAACTGCAAAACCTCTTAAAAAATCTAAAGAAGGGATTCGATTATAGGATTGAGGTACATAACTTTTATTTTGCATGGATTATTTGGTGAAAATAATGACTTGATATCATAATCAATCTTTAACATTTTTTAAATCAAAATTTCTAAAAGTATTCCCATGACAACTTTATTTAACCAAACTGGCCATATCTTTAAATTCAAACTCAATAGATTATTTCTTTTCATTACTTTTTCACAAGTATAACCAAATGAAAAACCTATCCAGTCGCCTGCAAAAACATCCACCAATGCAAGTAACATCATTATTAGTGTTGTTTCTTTATAATGTAAATCCTTCATGTTTCTCCTTTGTACTTATCTGTGCCCACAATAGGCATATGTATTGTGTTCTTTAATTTTGAGATCATCTCAGCTGATGTGAACATTATCTTTATTTACAATTTCAAGTCGTCATGACTTACAGGCAAGGACTTTGACAGGTAATTCATTGTGTCCTCTCCTACAGGGAATGACTACAAACTTTATATTCCATGTCATACTGCACATCACATTAGAATTGATTTATAATTGATTTGCAGAATGGAACTAATTGGACTTAAAGAACTAAACATGAGTAAAAAAGAAAACTATAGCTTCAAAACCGAACAACTCACCAAAGTTTATACAACTGGTGAAACAGAAGTTCACGCGTTGCGAGGAGTTGATATTGAAATCCCTAATGGTGAAGTCATTGTTCTATTGGGGGCATCGGGCAGTGGCAAATCGACATTTTTAAATATCATTGGCGGTTTAGATACGGCCACATCTGGTCATGTTTATTTTCGTGGTCGAGATTTAGCCACATACAGTACCCGTGAATTGACTTATTTTAGGCGTGAAAATATTGGTTTTGTTTTTCAGGCTTATAACCTGGTTCCAAGCCTAACCTGTTTAGAAAATGTGGCGTTAGTTACCGAAATTTCACCTGATCCGATGGACCCTTTATTGGCTTTAGAGGCTGTTGAACTCACAGATAGAATCAATCACTTTCCTGCACAAATGTCAGGAGGTGAGCAACAACGTGTTGCCATTGCCCGAGCACTGGCAAAGCAGCCAGAAGTGATGTTATGTGATGAACCTACAGGCGCATTAGACAGTGAAACTGGTATTGTGGTGTTAAAAGCCTTACTTAATGTTAATGAGAAATTCAACACCACATGCATTATCATTACGCATAATGCAGCCATTGCTGAATTGGCCCACCGCGTGATTTATTTTGCCGATGGCAATGTCAGTCATGTTGCAGTCAATAATAATAGAAAAAAACCCGATGAGATTGATTGGTAAGGACACATTATGATAGGTGCACTCAACAAAAAATTACTGCGAGACTTATTAAAACTCAAAGGCCAGTTGTTGGCAATTGTTTTGGTAATGGCTGCTGGCATTGCTTTTTTTGTCATACTATTTGGTGTGCTTGATAGCCTGAAATTAACCAAAACAACCTATTATGAACGTTATCAATTTGCCGATGTTTTCGCCTCCTTAAAACGTGCACCTGAATCGACCAAAAATCGGGTCAGTGAAATAGCAGGAGTGTCAGTGGTGCAAAGCCGGGTTGTGTTTGGTGTTACATTACAAATTGAAAACATGATAGAACCCGCAAGTGGTAAAATTATTTCCTTACCAGATGGTCATAAGCCCTTATTAAATAACTTGTATCTAAAATCTGGGAGAATGTTATTTCCTAACGAAGAAGATGCCATCTTAGCTAATGAAAGTTTCTTCGATGCTCACCACTATCAACTCGGAGATAAGTTAACAGTGATCATGAATGGTCACCGCAAAGAATTAAAAATAGTCGGTGTGGTTTTATCACCAGAATATGTCTATAGCATAGCACCAGGTGCAATGATGCCAGATCCAAAAAGATTTGGGGTATTTTGGATGAGCCGGAATTCTTTAGAAGCAGCAGTTAATATGAAAGGCGCGTTTAATGATTTGTCTATAAAAACTGACAGAAATGCCAACCTAGAAAATATTAAAGATCAATTAGATAGCCTTTTAAAACCTTATGGTGGGTTAATTTCTTATGCCAGAGAGGATCAAATTTCTAATTTTTTTGTAGAAAACGAACTCAATCAACTTAATGCCATGGGCATGATGGCACCTGTTATATTTTTAAGTGTAGCCGCTTTTTTAATTAATGTAGTGATGTCAAGATTGGTAGCCACTCAACGGGTGCAAATTGGCATGTTAAAAGCTGTTGGTTATAGCAATATAGAGATTTCTTCACATTATTTAAAGATGGTCATGTTTATTACCGCTATTGGTTCAATTATTGGTTTGTCATTAGGGGCATGGATGGGTGCAGGCATGACCAATATGTACACCGAGTTTTTCCATTTCCCTATTCTCAAATACAGTTTTTCGATTGAGGTAATGATCTTCGCGGTATTATTTTGTACCATAGCTGCCATTGTAGGCACTTTATTTGCAATAAAAAATGCGGCGAAATTACCACCGGCCGAGGCCATGCGTCCTGAAAGTCCAACAGAATTCAAACCCAGTAATCTTGAAAAAATGGGCATCCACAAACATTTATCATTTCTGAGTCGCATTGTTTTAAGGCAGCTTGAGCGCCGCCCTATTAGGGCCTTGTTATCTGCCATTGGATTGGCTTTTGCTTTGGCAATGTTGATTTTCAGTTTTTTTATGGAAGACACCATGACCCATTTGATGGATGTACAATATGACATAACACAACGAGAAGACGTCAATATTTCATTTGTTGAAGCACGACCGACACGCGCGATTGAAGAGTTAAAAGTTTTGCCAGGTGTGCTTTCTGTAGAACCCATTAGAAATGTTTCTGTTCTACTTAAATACAAACATTATAAAAAACGCAGCAGCATCACAGGACTAATCAATAAACCTGACTTACGTAGAGTTATCGATGACCAACTCAATCCTGTCAACTTACCTGACCATGGTATTGTACTAAACAGCCTTCTGGCCAAGATATTACACATTAACATTGGAGACGTGCTTGAAGTTGAAGTACTCGAAGACAAAAGGCCCACTTTATTCATTCCTGTGACTGCTATCACTCAGGAATACATCGGTTTGGGTGCCTTTATGCAGATCAGGCAATTAAACAACCTGTTAGATGAAACACCAAAAATCACAGGTGCATCTATTACAGTTGATGAAAATCACAGTGCCATTTTATATAAAAAACTCAAAGAGATTCCAAGCATCATTGGCTTGAATATAGTCTCTGTATTGCGGATTATCTTTGAAGAACTCATGGCAGAAAACTTATTGAAAATGGTAGGTATTAATATTTTATTTGCCAGTTTCATTAGCTTCGGTGTGGTGTATAACACTGCACGTATAGCCTTATCTGAACGCAGTAGAGAATTAGGCACTTTACGTGTATTAGGCTTAACTCGTAGAGAAGTCGCCTATATATTGTTTGGAGAATTGGGAGTAATTATCCTTATTTCCATACCCATTGGTTTATTTCTGGGCACAGGTTTAGCAATAAGCATGACTCAGTCATTAGAAACCGAACTTTTTCGTATCCCCTATTTTATAAATAACAGCACTTATGCCTATTCAGTAATGATAGTTATCATCAGTGCACTCATATCGTTTTACCTTGTGTGGAGACACCTCAACAGCATTGATCTGGTTGAAGCACAAAAAGGAGTTGAATAATGATTAAAAACACATTAAAAGTAATATTATCACTGGCCTTAATTGGCGTACTTGTATTTGCCTTTCTACCAGAAAGTATTAAGGTGGATATGATAACTGTTAGCAAAGGCAATTTACTTATTACCATGGAAGGCGAAGGAAAAACGCGTATTCATGATATTTATACAGTCTCTGCACCAATGGATGGGCGGATTACTCGGATTGAAATTGAACCTGGTGACTTTGTCATAGCTGGTGATACAACCATTGCAAATATGTACCCTGCTAATCCAATCTTTTTAGACAAAAGAACAGAGACCCAAGCCAGAGCAGATGTAGAAGGTGCCAAAGCAGCCCTTTCATTAGCCAACTCAAGGGTCAAACAGACCAAAGCACAACTCGAATTTGATTTAGCAGAATACAAACGCACCGAAGTATTATTTAATGATAACAATGTTTCAAAAGCAGGGTTAGAACGGGCCGAACTTCAACTCAAAACTTTAAGAGCCGAACTAGAAACAGCGCTGTCTAATAAACAGGTGATGGTTTCAAGATTAGAAGCCGCTAAAGCCAGATTGCTGCAACCCGATGAAAATGAGTTAATCAACGACAATGATGAAGACTGCCAAATTTGTATCCGCTCTCCAGTTGATGGTCGTGTATTGCGTATCCTGCACAAAAGCGAGGGTATTGTTCCAATTGGTACAGCTTTAGTAGAGATTGGTGACCCTGCAGATTTAGAAGTTAATATTGAAATGCTTTCTACCAATGCCGTTAAAGTAAAAGTTGGTAACCAAGCGTTAATTAAAAGATGGGGAGGCAATCAAGACATCAATGCACGAGTCAAAATCATAGAACCATCAGGCTATACAAAAATATCTGCCTTAGGTGTAGAAGAACAACGTGTTAATGTGATATTGAGTTTTACCGACCCAAGAGAAAAATGGTCAACTCTTGGTGATGCTTTTCGTGTAGAAGCCGCCATCATCATCGACCAAGCCACCGATGTGATAAAAATACCGTTATCAGCACTATTTAGGGAGAATGAAATTTGGTCAGTTTTTAAAGTTGTTGAAGGTACTGTTGAGCTACAAGCCGTTAATGTTGGGCGAAGAAACGACCAATACGCTGAAATAACTTCTGGACTAAATGCCAATGACCAAATCATTACTCACCCAGGCAATGCCATTGAAGTTGGAGTAAAAGTAGAATCACGTTGAAACAATGTACTGTTGCAATTAGTAATGTGTAATGTACAATTAATGATTAATACATGGGTTGTGCAAAAATCTCTAATAGCATTTAACTTTAATCTATTTTTGTAACAGATACGGGAGTGCCGTTAAATGCGGCGTTACCAGTGAGCAAATCAACTCGAGAGTCATCTGTTAGGCTATTAATGCTAATTCCGGGTTGCTTTGCAGCGGTATTCATGCCGGTGTTTTTGTGGTTATGACCCCAACCTTGTGGGATACTGACCACACCTTGCATCATGTCATCATAAAATTCAACATCAATTTGCACCTCTCCTGTTGTCGAACGTACCTTGACTGTTTCTCCATTTTCAATGTCCAACGATTCTGCATCTTGTGAATGAATTTGTAAAGTAACGGGGTTTTTACCTTTTATTAAACGATAAGAATTATGGGTCCATGTATTATGACTACGGATCAATCGACGGCTTATCATCTTGAAAGGAAATTCAGTTTTAATAATCTTTTGCTGTTCAGAATATTCTTTTAATCGTGGAAGGTCATCTAAAAATATTTGTGGCGCTAATTGAATCATGCCATCACTGGTTTTTATGCGTTCATTTGCACACGGTTTTAACGGACCTAAATCAATGCCATGTGGATTGTCTAATAACTTTTGCAGACTTAGATCATCATAACTACTGGATTTTAAAGTCATGTCTAATATCATCTCTGCAGTACTGCCATCATCTGGCAAACCAGTAATCGAAGATGTTAATGCTTTGAGTATTTGCCAATCATGCATTTGATTGTTTTCTTTTTCAAATGTAGGTGTTGAATATTTTACCGTATTACTGACAGCAAAACTGTTGAAAAACACATCATAATGAGACACTTCAAGCCCTGTGGTTGATGGCAAGATGATATCGGCATGTTTGGTGGTCTCATTTAAATAAATATCGACTGCAACCATGAAATCAAGCTCTTCAAATGCCGTATCTAAACGGTCGCCATTGGGTGCAGATAAGACTGGATTACCGGCAATGGTAAACAGTGCTTTAATCTGTCTTTCACCTTTTGTTTGAATTTCATCTGCCATAGTCGCAACAGGAAATTCGCCGTTAAAATAGGGTAATTTCCGCACTCTAGATTGATAACGACCATAAGAATTGGGTTTCCCAGGATTAACACGGGCCAATAAATCAAAAGCGGGTTGAGGAAACATGGCGCCTCCTTGCCTATCAAAATTTCCAGTAATAATATTTAATACAAGCGTCGCCCATTGACATAAGCCACCAAATGTTTGAGTCGAGGCACCCATGCGGCTGTAACATACAGCGGATTTAGCTAGAGCAAAATCATGGGCCAGTTGACGAATTTCTTCAGCAGAAAGTCCAATTGCATTGGCAACACTTTCAGGTGTATATTCAGAGGTAGTTTGTTGCAATTGTTGAAAACCCACTACAGTACTTTTAAGGTGTCTTAAATTAACCAGTTCATCATGAATAATGACTTGAATCATTGCCAACAATAATAAGGCATCTTGTTCTGGTTTAATAAAGTGATGTTGATCGGCTATTTTGGCCGTTTCAGTGCGACGTGGATCAATCACAACGACTTTTCCACCACGTTTTTGGATGTTTTTTATCCGTTTAGGCATGCCTGCAGCAGTCATCATACTGCCATTAGAAACCATGGGATTTGCACCTATCATCAATATATAATCGGTACGATTAATATCTGGAACGGAAATGGCCATCCCAGAACCAAACATGTAATTGGCTGCCACATGGTGAGGCAATTGATCGGCTGATGCAGAGCTATATCGATTAATACTGCCTAAAGCTTTAAAAAACTGTGGAAAATAGATCGCATTTCCAAAATTATGGGCATTTGGGTTACCCAAATAAACTCCCACACTGTCTTTGCCATGGATATCTTGAATTTCTCGAATTTTTTCACCAATTTCAGAAAAGGCTTGTTCCCAACTGATATCTTGCCAGCCAGATTCGGTTTTTTTAATCGGTGTTTTGAGGCGATCAGGATCTTTATAATAATCTTGCATCGCGACAGCTTTAGGGCAAATATGCCCCATACTGAATGGGTCTTGTTTATCTGCTCGTATCGATAAAACTTCATTATCTTTGTGTCTAACTTCTATGCCACACATGGCTTCACATATATTACAGGTTCTATAATGTGTTTGAATTTCACTCATACTTTACTTCTTCTCATATGTTGCACTTAATCATTTCCAATAATACCCAATAACCCAAATAAATACAGGCACAATAACACCAAGCATTGCAAAAATGTAAGCCATTCTCAATAAAGTGTATTTACGTTTTAGGATCACCCCTATTTGATAGATGTCTTTGACAAGAAATTCTCTGGCACTTTCATTACTGGTTAATATTGAAGCCATATGGTCTTGATATTGTCGCTGTCTCTTATACACATCTCCGAGCCCACGAGACAGGCAGAAAT
>CAJXVJ010000167.1 GCA_913061105.1 uncultured Alcanivoracaceae bacterium
GGCAGCGTCAGATGTGTATAAGAGACAGTTGTAATACTATTTAAATAAGCCGCGAGATGATAACATTTCTCATTCACTTATAATAGGCTAATGACTGTATTAATGCAAAATACACCAAAAGAATCGGTTGCGAAAAACATTTTTATCATAAATGCAGACAGCGATGGCCAAAGAATCGATAATTTTCTATTAAAAACCTTAAAAGATGCAAGTAAATCAAATATTTACAAGTTATTGAGAAAAGGGCAGATTAGAGTCAATGGCAAACGAACCAAACCACTCTATAAAGTCAAATTAGATGACATTGTTAGAATCCCACCATTTCTAATTCCAGATGAGAGTGATGAACTTTACATCAGTGACAAGCTACAAAATCAAATTCGTGAAGCTGTGGTATTTGAAAACAAAAATTTTATTGTTGTCAATAAACCCAGTGGCGTAGCAGTTCACTCAGGAACAGGAATTCGTGTTGGCTTAATTGAAACGTGCAAAAAATTGTACCCTGAAATTGATATTCAATTGGCCCATAGATTAGATAAAGAAACTTCAGGTTGTGTGGTTTTATCTAAAAACAGAGATGCATTGAATGACTTTAATCAACAGTCAAAGGCAAATGCTTTGGTTAAAAAATATTCGGCTTTGGTGCTTGGTGTCATCAATGATGATTTTATAGTAGAATTAAGTTTAGACATACATAACAGAGAAGGCGGAGAAAGGACAGTTCAAGTCAGTGAGTCAGGTAAATGGGCAAAAACAAAATTTACAGTTTCTGAATCTTATAAAGGAAAAATTCCAGCTACTTTATTACAATGTCAGCTTTATACTGGCAGAACACACCAAATCAGAGTTCATACCAGTGCGACAAACTGCCCAATAGCTGGTGACCAACGTTATGGTAATGCTAAATTTAACCAAAAAATGAAAAAATTAGGTTTAAAAAGACTGTTTTTGCATTCTTCCAGTATTCAGTTTAAAGATGGAGATGAGGACATTGTTGTTAATGCTGAATTGCCTGAAAAATTACAAATAATTTTAGAGAAGTTATAAATGTCAATATACAATCATAAAGAAACGTATGCCAAAGGCAGCTTGGTTCAATTTGAAATTGATTCAGAAATTCTGAAAGACAATCCATTAAAAGATCCGCATGTACGTACTGTCTATGTATATCTTCCTGCTGATTATGAATCTGCTGGTGTAGATTTGCCAGTTATGTACTACTTGGCAGCCTATACAAACAGTGGGACAGGTGTGGTTGGCTGGAAAGCATTTGGAGAAAATATTACAGAAAGACTGGACAGGTTGATTGCTGAAGAAAAAATGGGTTCTAGCATAGTTGTCATGCCAGATTGCTTTACCTGTTTAGGGGGCAATCAGTATATCGACTCACCTGCAATTGGTGATTATGCTTCGTTTATTGTGGAAGAAGTCGTGCCTGTTGTTGAAGAAAACTTCAATGTAAAAAAAGGCATGCAACACAGGGCTGTTTTAGGAAAATCTTCAGGTGGCTTTGCAGCCATTCGTTTTGCCATGGATTTCCCTGGTTTTTGGGGGGCCATTGCTAATCAGTCTGGCGATGCGGGTTTTGATGTCTTGTATAAACGTGACTTCCCTACCGTTGCCAACGTGATGGCGAATTATAAGGGCGATATCGACCATTTTATCAAACGTTTCTGGAAAGCCAAAAAGACCCATGGAAGCGATATATTGACTCTTATGATGATATGTATGGCAGCTACTTACGATCCTCAAGATGAAATTGAACTGCCATTTGATTTAAATACCTGTGAAATTAAACCCGAGAGGTGGCAAAACTGGCTAAGAGCAGATCCTGTTAATTTGGTACAGTTTAATGTAAAAGCGCTTGAGCAACTCAATGGCTTATATATGGATTGTGGTTTTCGCGATCAATTTATGATCCATTATGGAATGAGAAGATTGAGTCTACAGCTTGAAAAGTATAAAATTGAACACACATATGAAGAATTCAATGGCACACATTCTAATATTGATTACCGATTAGATAAATCATTGCCTTATCTATATGAAAAAATAAAATAAACCGAGAATATAATGAACATAAAAGTGAGTCCTGAAGCCCAAGAGTTTTTATCCGAAGTCATAGAAAAACACGATGTCGATGATTTACACCTTCAAGTCATGGTAAAAAATCCTGGTACACCTATTGCAGATTGCTTTTTAAACTTTTGTGAACGCAATGAAGCCCCTGTCGATGCTTATGAATTTAAACAAACAAACTACAGTTTATTCGTCAGTAAAAACGATGAAAAATATTTAGATGATGCCAGTATTGATTACGATATGACTGATACAGGTGGGCAATTAAACATTAAAGCACCAAAATTAAAAGGCGAAAAGCCAGATGAAGATGCACCATTACATGACCGCGTTCAGTATTTTATTGACGCAGAACTAAATCCATCTTTGGCCATGCATGGTGGTAATGCAAAATTGACCAGTATTGATGATGGTTATGCATTTATTGAATTTGGTGGTGGCTGTAATGGTTGTGGCATGGCTGGTCAAACTTTATCAATGGGAATGGAAACCAAATTGTTAAATCAATTTCCTGAATTAAAAGGATTGATGGATGGTACCGATCATTCAACCGGTGAAAACCCTTATTATACAAAAGACTAATAAATGTCTGAACTTGTAAAACCAGTTTCTTCGGTTGAATTTGAAGAAGAAGTCGTTAATCTATCAAAACAGGTTCCTGTGCTTGTTGATTTCTGGGCCGATTGGTGTGAGCCATGCAAACAGTTAATGCCAATTTTACATGATCTGGTAGAATCACTATCTGGTGCAATTCGACTGGCTACTATAAACACTGACCAAGAACAAGAATTGGCCATGCAGCTGGGAATTAGGTCTTTACCAACGGTGGTCTTATTCAAAAATGGTGAAATTGTAGAACAGTTTTCTGGAGTTAAACCTGAATCTGAAATAAGGCAATTATTACAGCAATACATTTCTAAAAACCAACAGGAACAAGTCATTGCCAGTGATGAAATGCAAAATGCCATTACTGCAATTAACCAAGGTCAAATAGTACAAGCCATAGATTTTCTAAAAAATGACAATAGTTTGAATGCCCAGTTGTTACTGATAAAATTGTATTTGCAGGAAGGCAACGTAGATAATGCAATTGCTACGTTTGAACAATTAGATGATGAACAAAAGCAAGAGAGTCAATCTCTGATAATAAAAACCACTCTTGAGCTCATCAGTTGTGGCAATATAACAAAAAACATCCCATTACAACAAGCCATAGAAGAGACCATTACCATTGACCCACAGCAAGGCATTGAACATTTGCTACAATTATTGTCTACAGCACAAACGCAAGATAAAGATGAAATAAAAAAATCTTTAATTATTGCTTTTAAATTGATAGACGATGTTAAACTGGTTTCTCAATTAAGGCGTAAAATGGCAGCTTTGATATTTTAAAAAACACAATACTGAAACAATTATAGTGAGGCGCAACATGAACAAAATAATGATTTTGCTTATCTTTATGGTGACAACCACAGTCATTGCAGAACAAACACAGCCAAAACCCAAAGAAGAACAAAAGCCAACATATACAGAAAAGCTTTTTCAACATGAGAATGTCTATATTGGGCCTCAGCCTAAATTTGATGATTTTGCAACATTCAAAGCCGCAGGAATTACAAAAGTAATTAACATGCGTACACCAAAAGAAATTGAGAAACTAGATTTTTATGAAGATTACCTGTTGAAAAAAGCAGGAATTGATTACCATTTGTTACCAATTGGCGGTGATGAATTTAAATATTCTCCTGCTAAATTAGAAGAATTCGCACAAGCATTAGAAGCCAGTAATGGCAAAGTATTATTGCATTGTGGGTCAGGTACTCGTGCTTCTCACTTATGGGCTGCTTATTTAGTGAAGTACAAAGGCAAATCACCAGATGAAGCGCTGTCTATGGTGAGAGATATGGGTTGGTGGCCGATGCCAATGGAAGTGTTGCTAAACCGAAAGCTTAATATAACGTTTGCAGATTAAAATTCGATTATTTAACAATTCTTCATCCCAATGGTGCTCTATTTTAAAGGAATTCTCATATACATTTGGAAACATTGAAACTATGACTTTATTTATCAAGGCTAATTAGGGATAATAGCAAAAGATATGTGTACTCGGAGCGATTGGTTTTGTTTTTAAGAATTAAAGTGGCAGTGATTTTGTTGTTTATGGCTAGTATTGCCTGTGCAACTCTAGTAGATGTTAGTAAAACATCAATATTGGTCAATGATACCAATGCCAATGATCCGTTGAAGTTCAAACAAGCTTTTGCACAAATAATAGCCAACAATACTGGCGAATCCATATTAAATATTTTACAAGACCCATATTTTAATGAAGTTAACATTAAATCTGGGGTAAAACGTACGTCTTTTGAAAAAATTGATAGCAAGTATCTTAAAGACAATACATTAGATTATTACTGGTTTCATGTGGTCATGCATGAAAACTTTATCAGTAGTTTAATTAAGCAATCTGGATTTTCATTGCTGCCACATAACCGTCAAGAGATTATGTTGTGGGTAGCCAAAGAGGAGATATTTGCACCAGAGGTTCAAAATCCACTAGAGGATGATGAGATTGTGATTACACCATTGATTGATGAACCCGCTGTTCAGTATGCTTATGATGATGAGGTGTTTAATTATTGGATGAAACATTGGGCAGAGTCAATGGCATTGGTCTTTACCAATCCAAATATTGATGAAGGTGACATGCTAATTGTATCTCCTGAATCCATTCAGTCCCTTTCATTTCAAGCCCATGAGCAATCTCGATTAAAATACGATAAAAACATAAGTCTGTTATTGTTCCTTAAAAGAACGGACGATGAGGTTAAATATAGGACTGGCGTTTTTATTGATGATGAAGATATGTCAATTAAGCATTTTCAACAAGAAGGTGTAGAAGAAGGAGAAATTTTGTATTCGGTTTTTTCTGATTTGGCTGAAAAATATGCCAACACCTACAAAATTGATGCCAATGATTTGAGTGCGCATTCGGTCCAAATGGTAATCGACAGTTTAGATGGCTTTGATGATGTTAACAGCATCAAAAATTACTTAAAAAATTTATCGGTTATTGAATCCTATAAAATTATCTCTGCCTACAAAGGCCATATAGTATTGACTGCTAATTTGACTGTCACTTCAGAATCTTTTCTGAAAATAATCGAGAGACAAAACATTTTATTCCATGATCAAAATGGGCCGATCAATCAATTAAAATTTCAACTGGTTACTGAATTAGAAGAATGAACTGGCTAAGCTACTTACCTAACCTAATCACCATTGCAAGAATTTTTGCTATGATTCCATTGGTGTGGTTTATGCTGGAAAAAAACTATGAATATGCTTTATACATAGCAATGATTGCAGCATTTTCAGATATGTTGGATGGTTATTTGGCGAGGCGTTTTGGATGGGAAGGGCGTTTGGGACGAATTTTGGATCCCATTGCAGATAAAATTATGATGCTGTGCTGCTATTTATTGTTTGCTGTGCAAGGTTTGATTCCTAATTGGTTATTAATCATCGTTTTGGCCCGCGATATTTCGATTATTACAGGAGGTGTTTTTTATCATTATGCCATTTTAAAAGTCGATAAAGAAAGTCCGAGTTTATTGAGTAAGTTTAATACAGCATTACAATTATTATTAATTGTTGTACTATTGTCACATTATTCGATTTTTCAGTTTCATCCAATGGTTATCGATGTATTGATCTATTTAGTGACTTTCTTCACTGTTAGTAGCGGCATACATTATGTATATTTCTGGAGTAAGAAAGCAGTTGTCGACAATAAAAAACAAATAGAAACGCAGTTTAAGAATAAAAATAATAAGGAGAATTAGATGTTTGCAGATTCAAATCGTTGGTATTTCATGGCAGTATTTTTACTGCTTGGTTTTTTTATCTATATTCTTTCACCAATATTAACTCCCTTTGCTGTGAGTGCATTATTGGCGTATTTGTTTGACCCTTTTGCTGATAAGTTAGAAAGTTGGAAGCTCAGTCGAACCTTGTCTGTGGTGATTGTATTTTTATTGATGACCCTGTTATTGTTTATCATATTGCTGTTTTTGATACCAACCTTAGAATACCAAATTAGCAACCTGATCACTAATTTACCTAACTATTTTCAATGGCTAAGTGACCATGTTACACCGTGGTTAAGGGAGAAGTTTGGCTTGCAAACTGATGTCTTTAATATGACTGAAGTTACTGCCTTATTAAAAAACCACTGGAACGAAGCAGGTGGAATGGCTAAAACAGTCATTGCCTCTTTATCTAAAAGTAGTTTGGTTGTGGTCAACTGGATGATGAATATAGTTTTAGTTCCCGTGATCACATTTTATTTGTTGAGGGATTGGGACATTTTAACTGCAAGAGTTGGAGAACTTATTCCAAGACCTGTTTACCCAACCATTAATAAGTTGGTGACTGAATCTAATAGTGTTATGAGTGCATTTTTACGTGGTCAGTTTTCAGTAATGCTGGCATTGGGTATAATTTACACAATCGGTTTAATGATCATAGGATTAGATTTATCATTATTAATTGGTATGGGCGCAGGCATTGTGTCTTTCATTCCTTATTTAGGTGCGATTACAGGCATGATTGTAGGTGTGATAGCAGCCATTGTACAATTTGGTGAACTGCCTTATGTGATTTATGTTCTTATTGTTTTTGGAATTGGCCAATTGCTTGAAGGAATGGTACTAACACCATGGTTAGTCGGCGATAGAATTGGATTGCATCCAGTCGCGGTTATATTTTCAGTATTAGCCGGTGGCCAATTGTTTGGGTTTGTGGGTATTTTATTGGGTTTACCCATTGCAGCATTGATAATGGTATTATTGCGCTTTGCTCACCACAATTATAAATTAAGTAAAGCCTATGGTGATGAAGACGATATCTTATTATCGACCAAAAACAAACCTAAAAAGAAAAAGGAAGAACCCGAGAGTGAATGATTCACACAATCAATTGCCCTTAGATTTTAAAAGAAAACACAATCAATCCTATGAAGAATTTATTGTAGAGTCAAATGCAGCAACTATTAAGAGTTTAAAATCATTTGCAGATTCTCAAGCCTATATTTTTTACCTTTGGGGAGAAGCAGGTTGTGGTAAAAGCCATTTGCTCAATGCTTTTATTGAGGACAATAATCAAACCAATAAGCCAACTGTATTAATCAAACCAAAAGATTTAGCCAATCGTGAATATGTTTCATTAATAGAAATGTTTGAATTCATTTGCATAGATGATTCACAAAGCATCAGCGGCGATGCTTTATTAGAGGAGGCCTTGTTTTTTTGGATTAACGAAATCAAACAAGCGCAAAAGAAATTAGTTCTGGCAAGCCAAATTTCAAACAGTGATAAACACTGGGAATTAGCTGATTTACGTTCACGACTGGCCTCTGGAACTACTCATCAATTAATGCCTTTATCGCGTCAAGGAGTACTAAAAGCGTTCAAACAACAAGCAATACAACAAGGCATAAATATTGATGATAAAGTTATCAATTATTTAGAAAATAATTGTTCAATGAATATGGCTTTTATTAAACAATTACTCAATTACCTTGATAAAGCCACATTGATTCACAAAAAGCAGGTCACTATCCCATTAATCAAGAATATTTTACAAACAGTACTTGTCAAATAATTTAATTTCATAGATAATACTCGCGACTTTCGTTGGTCACTTAATAACAGCTAGCGGTGGACTTGGTCAGGCCCGGAAGGGAGCAGCCACAGTCGTGAATCTGTGTATTAAGACCGGCTAACGGGAGTCACCTTTTTTTCTGATTATCTTGCTTCATAAATTCGTTATCTCATCGCTTAAAAAATACTCATTGACGTTCGTCAAATCGGATTTTTAAACTCGATATAAGAAATTTCTAAATCAACCTAATCAGAAAAAACCACGAATCAAGTACCTCATCGCTTAAAAAATACTCATTGACGTTCGTCAAATCGGATTTTTAAACTATACATTGAAAGAGATAATCCCGATAGTATGTTATCTGTCTCTTATACACATCTGACGCTGCCGACGATCTACTCTGTGTAG
>CAJXVJ010000168.1 GCA_913061105.1 uncultured Alcanivoracaceae bacterium
TACACAGAGTAGATCGTCGGCAGCGTCAGATGTGTATAAGAGACAGATTAAATACTAAGACAAGGAGGAAAAATAATTTATTCATAAAAATTGACATTCAAAAACAATCTTTGATTTTAATGCAAAATTAAGCAATTCAAAACCAATCATGATTGATTATTTGATGAATCAGTGCTATTTTTCAATATTCACAACAAATATCTACAATGAACACTAAGAGATTTAAAATATTAATTGTTTCATTTTTAATTTTTGCAATATCAAGTTGCGGGAATAAGGGTGATTTATACTTACCTGAAAAACAAAATGACCAATCAGAATCCACCCAAACGAAACCCTAATCATGTCAAAAAAACGCGTCTTATTTGAAAAAATGCATGGTGCTGGCAATGACTTTATTCTGATTGATAATCGCAATCAAAATTTCATTCCCGATACTGTCAATATTCAGAATTTAGCAAACAGACACACGGGGATTGGTTTCGATCAATTATTACTGATTCTAGATTCCGATGTGGCTGATTGTGATGCTGCCTATCGTTTTTTTAACCCTGATGGATCTGAAGCTGAACAATGTGGAAATGGGCAAAGGTGCATTAGCCGTTATTTATATGATAAAAACCCAAATAAAAACCAATTTAATGTCTCTGGTTTAGCTGGTATTATTGGCTCGCAAATCAATGATGATGGAAGTGTCACCATTAATATGGGAGGAATTCGCTCTATAGATGAACAAATAATACTAAAACAGACCTGTTTTCAGGTCGATTTTGGCAACCCCCATTTAATACACATTGTAGATGATACTGATACATCTAACCTAAATGATTTAAAATTGAAATTCACAAAAAAACATACAAATGGTATTAATTTTGAGATTGCAGAAATTTTAGATGATAAAAGTATTAAACTAAGGGTTTACGAAAGAGGCACCGGTGAAACCCAAGCTTGTGGCAGTGGAGCATGCGCCACTGTGGCAGCATTACAATACGCTAAAAAACTAACAGATAAAGTGAAAGTTATACTGCCAGGAGGAACTCTGATGGTAGAATATAATCACAACGATAATAATTTATACTTAACAGGCCCTACTGCATATGTGTTTAATGGAGAATTTTTAATATGACTGGCAAAGCAATGACTGATAACGATATCATTAATTTTCTCAGAGAAAACAAAGATTTTTTTATACGCCATCCAGAGCAATTAGAAGCATTGGAAGTCAATAATAGAAACGGCAAAGTTGCCAGCCTGGTAAATCACCAAGTCAATGTTTTAAAAGACAGAAACAATCAATTAAAAAACAGGTTATCTGAGCTCATTAGCAATGCTCAAGAGAATGAAAAAATCATGTCTCAAGTATTTCAGTTAACATTACAATTGTGCCAAATTTCACACATTGCAAATATTACTAAACATTTTGCCCGTTTTGTTAAACACACATTTGATTCTGATCTATTTAAAATAATTGTACCAAAGTACGACAAACTCGAAAATTCTCAGACTGTGCTATGTGTTGAAGATGAAGAAGAATTTTCCGCACTTTTTAAAGAATTTATCACAAATGACTCGCCCATATGTGGCCGCTTAAAGAAACAAAAAATAAAATATATATTCCCCAAATATTCAGATAAAATTGCATCAAGTGTCATGCTGCCTATCGGTTCACATGCTGAAAAAGGGATTTTGGTTTTTGCCAGTTTTGATGAAAACAGATTCAATCCTGATATGTCGACTGATTTACTTTCAAAACTTACATTAATTCTGGATCGTAAATTTAAAAACACATTTAAACCAGTTAAGGAAGCTCAAGCCTAGAATAACTATTATGAACAATCTTGAAGACTGGAAATTACACTATTTAGAATACTGTAAAATTCAGCGTAATCTTGCAGATTTAACCCTCAAGGCATATCAACGAGATTTAGACCTATTTATTAGCTTTCACAAAAAAAATCACAATAACACCCTAGTTAATGAAATTACTGATAGACACATCAGTGATTTCTTAATTGATCAATTCAGTAATAATATTAGTGCCAAGTCATTGGCCAGATACCGCAGTTCAATAAATAATTTATTTAATTATATCCTTAACAATAAAGGCATTGAGTCTAATCCAGTTGAATTGGTTAACACGCCTAAAATTCGTAATAAATTACCAGAGGTTTTAGATGTTGACACTTTAAACCGTTTATTGGATATTCCATTAGAATCAGATATTGCCATCAGAGATAAATCTATCATTGAATTGTTTTATTCTTCAGGTCTACGTTTAAGTGAGTTATCGAATATAAAATGGCATGAAATTGATTTTCAACAATCACTGGTCACTGTTTTAGGAAAAGGCAACAAACAAAGAGTTGTTCCTGTTGGAAATAAGGCGTTAGATGCCCTCAAAGAATGGATGCCATTATCGAAAATTTGGGATACTGATCGATCGGGTTATGTGTTTATTTCAAATCGAGGTAGTCAGTTAAAGCAACGCAGTATTCAAGCCAGGATAAAGCATTGGGCCATGCATATGGGGCTTTGGGAGCGTGTTTATCCGCATTTACTGCGACACTCATTTGCATCACATGTTTTAGAATCCAGTGGTAATTTAAGAGCCGTTCAAGAAATGTTAGGACATGCCGATATTTCTACTACTCAAATATACACACACCTTAATTTTCAGCACCTGGCAAAAGTATATGACAAGACCCATCCCAGAGCCAAAAAAAAACGATAATACCTAGTGTTAAAGTTTTTATTTCATCTGCTGATATTTTTTGGGAGTCACACCATATTTTTTCTTAAAACAAGTGCCAAAGTAGGAAACTGAACTGAATCCACAGGCATCACTACAGATATTGACTTGGTGACCTTGTTTTAATTTTATAGCAGCTTGTTCCAATCTATAATCTCGTAACATATCCATTGGATTTTCATTAATAAGGGCTTTCATTTTACGTTGTAGTTGTCGTTCGCTGACAGCCATTTTTGCAGCCAAATCGGCTTTTTGAAAGTATTCGTTGGTATAATAAGTGGCAATTACATCTTTAAATTTTTCAATAAACTTCATGTCTTGTTGAGATAATTCTAAAGACTCTAAAGTATTATTGCCCTTTATCGCTTGATTTGTTTTATTCTGCAACATTTTCCTGATCATCAAAATGTTGTCTAATTGGGCATTCAGCTCTATTGAATCAAATGGCTTTGTAACATAAATGTCAATGTTCTCACGCCAACCTTTTATACGACTCTCTTTTGTATTTAGAGCGGTTAATAAAACAATTGGAATATGCGATGTACGCCCATCATGGCGTAAGATTCGGGTTACTTGATAACCGTCCATTTCTGGCATCATGACATCACAAATAATGATGTCAGGCACCTCTTTTAACGCCAAGGCAATTCCTTCACGCCCACGGTCTGCAAATAGACAGTTGAATCTGTTTTTCAAAACATTACCGATGTGGGTTTGCATGTCTAAGTTATCTTCAATAATCAATACTGTTATTTTGTGTTTTTCTTGGACATTTACGATTGGAGCTTTCTGTTCAATTGATAATTCATTCTCAGTATTACCAACCAATTGGTCCACCATCACTTGTGACATTTCTTCGTTGGCCTGAATATCAGAAATAGGAAAGCTCACAATAAATTCAGAACCTTTACCCCATTCGCTTTTTACAACAACTTGTCCATTATTGGCCTCAGTTATTTCTTTAACAACAGATAAACCAATGCCTGTTCCTTGAATACTTTTGTGGGTGTCTAAGCGCACAAAGCGTTTAAAAACTTTATCTAAATCTTTTTCATCAATGCCTGTACCCGTATCTTTCACACTTATAAATATCTGATTGTCATTCAATTCAGAGTTTATAGACACTCCACCACCTGAATTGGTGAACTTTAATGCATTTGATAATAAATTGCCGATGACAATTTCTAAACATTCAGCTGTCGCATAGACATTGGCCTGCATATTATTATTAATATTGATTTCGATATCTTTGTCTATTGCTAGTGGCTTAAATGATTCATATAACATTGTCAATGTCGGTTGAACAGCCTGAGATTCACGAATGATTTCTTTGTCTACTTCAGCTTGTGATAATTTTAATATTTGACCCACCATGAGCATTAATCGCTTTGCATTTCTTTGTATCATGTTGAGTTTATCTGATTGATCAGAAAACCGATTATCTTCAGCCAGTTGATCAACAGGTCCCATTATCAGTGCTAATGGTGTTTTAAACTCATGTGTTATGTTGGCAAAAACTTCATTCTTATGGTCCAGTAACGATTCCACCATTTTTTTCTGAAGGTTCACTTCATGTGTTCTTTCTTTAACTGTTACTTCTAATTGCTGAGCACGTTTTCGACTGGCTATGGTTTTGTAGCGAATAAAAGCCCAAATTGAGAAAACCACAATGACAAAATAGGCAAAAAATGCCCAAGGAGAAAACCAGGGTGCTGGATGAACAATTATTTTGAGAGATTTGTGTTTTTCTGACCATTTTCCATCTTTATTAGAGGCTTTCACTTGAAAGGTATAATCACCAGGACTCAGATTTGTATAAGTGGCTTGTCTATTGCCAGCATCAACAAAGGTCCACTCATCCTTAAACCCAACTAAACGATAGGCGTATTGGTTTCTATTAGAATCCGCATAATCCAATGCTGCATATTCAAACCCTACTATGTAATCTTTATAACTGAGTTCAATTTCATGCATCTCATTAATGGGTTGTGTTAACAGAAACCCACTGTCTTGTTTTTGGTTGACTTGAACTTTATTATTCATCAATGATAAGTCTGAAATGACAATTTGAGCTGTAAACTCTGCTAAAGAAATATCATCCGGGTTAAAATGAATCAGTCCGTTTATGCCACCAAATAATAATGTTGAATCGTTTTTATCTGATGCACTGGCGTAAAAATAATCATTATAGATACCATCGTTCCAACTAAATAAATGTGTGAAATTTTCATTTATATCATGTTTTAATAAGCCATGATTTGTTGCCATCCAAAGTTGATTTTCATAGTCAACAATGCCATTTATGCTTATTTCACTTTGATAGATTGGTTCGGGTTTTTCATTATCATTGACTTTATACAGGCCTTTATTCTTTATTCCAAAATAGTAAGTATTATTGATTTCATTAACAGAAGTGATGTGCTTATCATTGAGTTGAGAATTAATTGAATCAAGTGGTTCCAATTGTTTTTCAGTATTAATGGTTACAAAACCAATTGATGTGGCAAAAATAAAATTCCCATCGATATTTTTATTAAACCCATTAAATAGAATTGGATCAGTGATGGAATTTTTAAATTTCAGTTTTTCTGTGCTGTTATTGGCAATATCGTATTCAAATAATCCTGTATAGGTGCCGAATAATAAACTGTCTTTATTGTCTAAATCTGTGATAAAACTGACGTTTTTAGGTGCATCAAAATCATAAGCACGATGAAGTGATTGGGTGGTTTTGTTAAAAACATAGATAGATGTGACTCCGAGTAACCAAATTTCATTGCCACGATCTAACATTGAGATGATGTCAGTAGGAGACTCATCTAAATTTTGGAAATTAATTACCTGACATTGATTCTTATTGTATTTTATAAAACCATTAATGGCGGCAATCCACATTGTGTTCTCTTCATCCAACATCCCTGCATAAATTGCATTCGATTCAGCACAATCAATTTGGCCTTGTGAATTGTTGGTATACCCAAAATTCAATGAATCTAGAGAGGTAAAATTAACACCTTTAGAAAAAGTACCCACCCACAAAACACCATCGTTTGAAACATAAGTAGATGATATGTTGTTTTCCGATAATGAGTTTTGAAGATTTTTATTGTGTGAAAAATTTGTCAGTGAACTATTTTTGTTGTTAATTTTATAAACACCTTCACCAATGGTTGATATCCAAATGTTATTATTGTGTTCTGAAATATCAAAAATTCTACTGTTGGTCTGACTTAATGGGCTGACTATAAACTCCCTATCAATTAAATCAAAGTTCACTAAACCATTATTGCTTGCGATCCATAATTTTTCGTCGCTGCTTATGTGTAAATCGCGTATTCTTGTATTTATGTTGTCTAGTCGGTATTGGGAGAGATTATCATCCTTTCTGTTGTAAACACTAAACCCATCATCTGTAGCTATGACTAGATATTTTTCATTTAAATCCAATGATGAAGTCGATTTGTGATCAAAATACCCTAAGGATTGGTGTTTTTTTGTGGTAATGTCTTTAGAAGATGAGACATATTTAAGCCCTATATCAGTTGCCAGATAAAAATGCCCCTTACTCACTTCTTTTATATCATAGACAGAAATTGATTTGTTGTTTTCTAAACTTAGATTAAATTTATCCCAACTGCCATTGTTATACTTATATAACCCATAATCATTCAAACACATCCATAAGTTGTTTTCGCTGTCTAAAAAGAGTTTATTAACTTTGAAATCATACTCATTATGATTAATAACTGATTTAGACAAATCATAACCGTCAAATGAAAACAGCCCGTTTGTTGTGCCAAACCACATGATTCCAGTACTGTCCTGAATGATGGTTTTAACATTTTTACTACTGAGTTGTTTGAATTGTTCTAAATGATTAAAAACAGCAACTTCAGCCTTTATTGCATAAGAACAAAGAAACATGCAAACAGTAAAGATGAGTTTTTGCAAGGACATAAATTAATAATCAGTCGTAAGGTATAATAGGAATTATAATGCCTTTTGAAGGCAAATACTATTTAGCATAATTTATAATTCCTATTGTTTGATATTGAAATCTGTCACCGATTATCAACCACCAGGAAGAGTCCAAGGCTTACCTCGAAAACATCTTGGTAATGAAGGATGGGTATCATGAGGATCAAGTGGAGTACTGTGTACCTCATAACTCGAAAAAGCATTGTAACATGTCACAGTATAGTCCTTTGTATCATAAGCAGATATCGCATCAGTTGTGCCAATTAAAACATCATGTAAATAACAGTCAACGACTAATTTTCCTTTTTTTGGTTCTGTAGCGAGTGCATTTTCAGTATTTAAAATTGCACATATACCTGTTACTATCATAATTGTTATCATTAATTTCTTCATATTGTTCTCTTAGTCATTAAAATCTGTGTCCATTATTGCTAATAAGTCCTGTCATCAAAAAACAGAATATTCAAATCTTCAAACCTGCTATATATCAACCGCCAGGAATAAATCTTTTCTTACCCTGAAAACAATGAGGCAATGAAGGGTGGGTATCGGTAGGATCCAATGGTATTCTGTCCTCATCTTCATGTAAATCAGCAAATGCATTGAAACAAGTAAGTGAATAATCCTCTACATCAACAGCTGATATCAAATTAGTATGACCAACTGGTTTTTCATGTAAAAAACAATCAACAACCAAATGTCCTCTTTTGGCGTATGCTTTTTCAGTTACAAAAATTGCGCCGATACTTATCATTATCAAAAATGTGATCATTAATTTTTTCATTTAAATCTCTTAATAGTTAAAATATGTGCACACTATAGCGGTAAGATTTAAAATCTACAACAATGTGTCCTAAAAATCATATATCATGTCTTAATTTTTATAATTTATGAACACTTTGATGAAAATTTAGTAGTTCATACATTCAAAATTATTAATGTAAAGAATTCAAAACCCTATTCATCATCCTGACTACAGTAAATTGGGATATTGTGTCCTTATTTTGCTCATCCTGAAATAGCTTCTGGATATAAAATACCACTAATAATTTTATTAATATGTGGATGAATATATTAAATACTAAAAACACCAAAAATAATTCAAAATTAAACTTATTTAAATTTAACAAGATTATGGCCATGTATCCATTTAAATGTACCGTTACTTTTGAACAATGGTTAGAAACAAACAATCTTTTATACGAAGATTTTGTGCAATTTTTTAACACAAACCAACAATCAACTCATATAACAGATCATAATCCATGGATAGATTACTTACTAAACAAATATGTTTCTGGGTTGAAAACTCCTAAACATATAAACAAACCATTGGGTGTGGTTATTGACTTTATCATTGAAAAAGCCACTTTTGATTTAAAACACAAAATATCTGTCTCTTATACACATCTCCGAGCCCACGAGAC
>CAJXVJ010000169.1 GCA_913061105.1 uncultured Alcanivoracaceae bacterium
CTGCCTGTCTCGTGGGCTCGGAGATGTGTATAAGAGACAGTTTCAATACTATTCATGTCACCACCGACTGGGTTACCATAAGGGTGGTTTTTATAGTATTGTCTGTTGAATAAAGGGGTAATGACACTGCGTGGTTGTTCACGACTCTGCTTTAATTGGTCTATATAGAGCTTTTTCTCTTTTGAAAAATCAGTAATATCAAACTGAGGTTTTAAAATTATATCTCGAAAAACAGGCATTAATTTCTTTGCGTCTTTGCTGCTTATTGATAGCCCTGTATTAGATGACTCTAAACCAACATTACTGCTATAATTTGCACCATGAAAAGCAAAAAGATCTTCAATCGTTTGCTTGCTTAATTCACCACTGCCATAACTCAATGAATCACCAGTGAAATTAGCCAACCCATACGATTTTCCATCATTGATTGCGCCTGCTTTAGTTACTATACGAATATCAATTAAAGGGACTTCATGTTGTTCCATTAAGTACACAGTTAAGCCATTCTCAAGTGTCATTTTTTTGTATTGTGGTACAACAAAATCTGCAAGAACTAGATTACTGATAAATAAAGAAAGGGTTAATGTAATTAAGAATTTTTTCATTTTATAAATCTCCTTCTGAACTGTCTTTTTCTGCAGATAAAATACCCACTGTTCTGTTTGCTTTGATTAGGTATTTATTAGCCACTCTTTTTATGTCATCTACTGTGACTTTATTCATGTCATCAATGGCGGTAAACATTTTTGAGTAGTCATCAAAAAATAAAGCGTATGTTCCAAGCGTGTTTGCTTTGCCGTTAATTGTGGATAGGGTGCGATAAAAATTTACTTGTGCAATATTTTTGATTTTGGTTAATTCTTTTACATCAACTCCAGAGATCATTATCTTATTTACTTGTTCGATTATGGCCTTTTCTAATACAGATGCTTCAATTGCATTTGATGCGCTTGCATAGATATAAAATAAGTTGGGATCAAATGATTCAGGCATATAAGAAAATACACTTGTTGCCAATTGCTTTTCATCAACCAAACTGCGTGAGAGTCGTGAACTTTGGCCTTCGCCTAAAATTGATGCCAGCATACTCAATGCATAATAATCTTCGTGTTGCGTTTCGGGCACATGAAAAGCCATCATGATGTTAGGTGCTGAGACCGATGGTTTGTGAACATAGGTACGGCGTTCGCCAATTTGCTCTGGTTCAACAGTATGGACTGCTTTTGGTTTGGGCTGAGCTTTAATCGGCTCAAAGTATTTTTTGGCTAATTTTTTTACTTGTTTAACAGTGACATCTCCAGCTATAACAACAACAGCATTGTTTGGAGCATAATAAGTTTTATGGTAGTCTTTAAGATCTTGCAATGACCAATTATCAATGTCAGATTGATGGCCAATAACACTCCAACTATAAGGATGTGCTCTAAATGCAACACCTTTAACTTCTGCACTTAATTTTCTAAAATTTGAATTTTCTAAACCTGTTGACCTTTCTGAAGTAACGACTCCACGTTCACTATTAACCATTTTCTCATCAATATTCAGGTTTTCAATGCGGTCTGCTTCTAAGTCGAAAATCTTTTCAATTGCACTTGAAGGAAACCAATTGGTATAAGCGGTAATGTTTTCACTGGTATAAGCATTATTGGCACCGCCTGCAGCTTCCATTACCCGATCAAATTGTTTTGGGCCGTATTTTTTTGCTCCATTAAACATCATGTGTTCAAAGAAATGAGATAGACCTGTAATGCCGGGATATTCATTGCGTGATCCAACTTTCCAAAATAGATACATATTGGCATTGGGAATAGAGTGATCCTCAAGCACTATGACAGTCATGTCATTCTTTAGAGTAAATGATTTGACATCTTCAAGTTTAGTTTCTGCACAGACAGAGATGCATGTGATCAAAGCAGCTAAGAGGATTAGGTATTTGTTCATTGGTTTTCCTATTACATAATATTTCCGTGAGTTTAATGGGTATATGTAATGTTGCAAGTGCTGAAAGTAATAATGTAGATATGTTATCGTCTAAAAACATAAAGTGGAATTTCTTAAATAGGATGCATATTCTTTAGTTTCTTAAAAACGTAAAGACAAACAACTCAAGCCTCCATCTAGTTTTTCGAATTCAGAAACATCGACTTCACGAATTTTATATCCTAGATTTTCGATGATTAATTTAGTTTTCGGAAAACCTTTTGGAGTTAGTATTGTGCCATTTATCCAAACACTATTTGTGGCATAGGCTTCATCACCAGCAATTTCGCTGATGTTATATTGTGCAAAATCAGGTTTATCAAAAAATTCTCCACAGGCCAATAAGTTATTGTTTTCTAAATAATTAACGCCCGTTTTCAAATGTAAAAATTCCTTCATTGTTACCATTGACCCTTGCATGCCATATTTGTTCAAATATGCAATCATTTGGTTAGCTCCTTGTTGATTAGTTCTCTTTGATAGACCAATGTAATAATGATTGCCCACCATCATAATGTCACCTGCTTCAATTGTCCCTGGTGCTTGAATATATTCTATTTGCTTATAATGCTGTTCAATTGTTGGAATCATTGCATGGATTTCTTTTTTTCTTGTTTCTGCTCCAGGATTTGTAATGATGGCACAATGAGGGGTACACAAAGCCACATCTTCGACAAAAGTCGAATCAGGAAAGTCTTCATCGGCTTCTAATACAGTTACTTTAAGTCCACATTCTTTTAGTGCATTAATATAATCTTTATGTTGTATTAATGCTTTTGAATAATCTGGCTGGCCTAGGGTAGCAGATGTAATGCCGTTGATCATTGATCGACTTGGTGTTTTTACTATGGCATTTTTAAACATGAATATTCACCTTATTTTTTCTTAAGTTGAATATTACGGATTTCTTTGAACTCTGTATCATCTCCCCATTCTGGCCAGTCTGAGCTATTTACGATATCATTACCAGTAAGAAAATAGAGTTGTAAGTCTTCAACTGCACCGTTAAGTTTCCAACTAGAATCGTATTCATCAGATGGGCCATGGTAGTGATTGGCTGTATATTCATCTTCTTTTAATGTACCATATTCAATGCCCTTTTCTTTGTGATCTAATCCAATATTAGGATAGAGCATAGGTACACCTAATTTAGCTAATTCAAAATGATCAGATCTATAGTAATAACCATTTTGAGGAACTGGGTCTGGTTTCAAGATACGACCTTGAGCTTTGGCATTTTTTGCCAAATAACCATCTAGCTCGCTCATGCCATAACCAACCACAGTGACATCATTTGTTGGCCCAAAATAATTGAGTCCATCCATATTTAAACCGCCAATGGTTTGCGCCAATGGAAATATTGGATGAGCAGCGTAATAAGCAGAGCCGAGTAGGCCTTGTTCTTCTGCTGTTAGGGCGATAAAAACAACACTTCGCTTAGGATTCTCTGGTAAACTAGTATAGGCTTTTGCTATTTCAATCAGCCCGCCCGTTCCAGTTGCATTGTCTAATGCGCCATTAAAAATATTATCGCCACTCATAGTAGGATCTGTGCCTATGTGGTCCCAATGTGCCATGTAGATAAACACTTCATCAGGAGCCTCTGACCCTTTAAGCATCGCGACAACATTTTGAGAGTCAATTGTATTAATTTTATTATTAATTGTTGCTGTTACACTTAGGTTCATTTCGACTGCTTTAAACTCTCTTGTTTGCGCTATTTTATACATTTCTTGTAAATTTAATCCAGCTTTATCAAACAATTTTTCAGCGACTGATTTTGTGATCCAGCCTTCTACAAGAGCCAATTGTTTGCCTTTATCTTGTCGTACCATATCAAATTGTGGACCGGTCCAACTTGAAGCTACGGTTGACCAAGGGTAGGATGCGGGTTTGGTGTCATGAATTATAATGGCAGCAGCTGCACCTTGACGAGCTGCTTCATCCAATTTGTAATCCCATCGGCCATAGTAAGTCATGCTATTGCCTTTAAATAAGTTGTTATCTTGTGTCGCATAACCAGGGTCATTAACTAACATAACCACAGTTTTTCCTTTAACATCAATATCAGAATAATCATTCCAGTTGTTTTCTGGAGCATTAATGCCATAACCAACAAACACGAATTGACTTTTATCAATTGAAACAGACTCTGTTTGCTGCCTAGTCCATATAACTTGTTGTTCTGTATAAATTAGTGATAAATCATCGCCTTTATCATCACCAATGATTAGTTGAGGTCGATTTATGGCTTCAACAGAGGTCAATGGAACTGCTTGGGTAAAACTTTCACCATTACCAGGTTGTAATCCTGCATTTTTGAACTCATTAATAAGGTATTCAATAGTTAAAGTCTCTCCTTGAGTGCCTGGGGCTCTACCACCAAAATCATCGGAAGCTAAAGTTTTTATGTGTTGTGTTAATGCCTCTTCTGTGATGGCATTGATTCCTGTATTTTTAGTCTTTTTAGATAGTTTAACAGTCTCTGCTGAAACTTGTTCAGATTGTGGTTCTTGACTGCAACCGTACAAAAATATTATTAAAACCCAAAATATTGATCTCATTGTTGTTATGACTCCTATGATTTAATTGTTTAGATGGTATTTGTGTTCATTTAATATATGATGAAAATTAAACAATATAGCAAAAATGAAATACTACCATGATTATGTGTTATCTACTAATGTTAAAAGGTATTAGGCTTGATGGTTTTGAATTAATTATTGATGCTGAACTGTGTTTTTGAAGATAAATTATACTAGAGGCCTTTGCACAGTCCGTGGAACATGTAAAAATGCTGCTAATAACTCTACTCATCGTTAAAAAAACGCGCAAATAGCTGACTATTTGATTCATTTTTTGCAATAGGCATATATATGTATTTAGTAAATTAATTTAATTTGATAAATATTTGCCTCGATTGGAGTATTCATCATTTTTTTCATCGTTCCAGAGTTATGCAAAAGTCTCTACTGTATTTTTAGGATAGTTTATTGAAATCTTTAATTTGAGCTTTAATTTCCAATTGCTAAATTCTTTAAGAGCTATCAGTCCTTGAATTTTTCTTTTTAATCATAGTAATTAAAAGCTAATTGTGGATAATTGTTATTGCATTTAAAAACACAATATTAAAATAAAAAATCAGAATTTTTACCTTTCTGTATATTTTTATCAAGGTAAGTGTTTAAACAACTAAAAGAGGCACTATGAAATTATTATTTAAATCTTCATTAATTCTATCAATTACTCTGTTTACTGCTACCCAGATTATGGCCATAACAGTAGAACAAACAAAAGGTGATTTTAAAGATAAATTTCGCCAGTTAGAAGAGATTCTTCCTACTCCCAATGATTACCGTAATGCTGCAGGAGAACCGGGCAAAGAGTATTGGCAGCAACAAGTTGATTATCAAATTGATGTTACCTTAGATGAAAAGAACAGGCGTTTATCAGGTGAAGAACATGTCACGTATAAAAATAATTCGCCATATACGCTAAAGTATTTGTGGTTGCAGTTGGAACAAAATCGATTTAGTAACGATTCAATTGGTGAAATGACTGAATCTTTCGGTGGTATGCAAAATGGTGATGAAAATGGTAAATCTGATGATAAAGCACCAGCAAAATTAAGCTTGAGGCAACTGCGAAGGCAGCAATTTATGCAAGATGTAGATTTGGGTTACACATTATCTGATGTCGTTGATGGCAATGGTAAGAAATTAAAATATACAATAGTTGGTGAGCAAATGCGCATTGACTTACCCGTTCCTTTAAAATCTGGAGAAAGTACTAAATTCAGCCTAAAATTTTCGTTTAATATTTTAGAAGAAGATGCAGTGGGAGCACGATCTGGTTATGAGCACTTTCCCGATGATGAACGCAAAGGAGGAAATGATATATTTCTACTGGCCCAATGGTTTCCCAGGGTATCATCTTATTCAGATTATGAAGCGTGGCACAATAAAGCATTTTTAGGCCGTGGTGAATTCACTCTGGAGTTTGGAAACTACGATGTAAAAATGACGGTTCCTGATGATCACATTGTTGCATCTACAGGTGAATTACAAAACCCTACAGATGTTTTAACAGAGGTTCAACTAGATAGATTAGAAAAAGCAAAGACTGCAAAACGTCCTGTTTTTATAGTAACAGCTAAAGAAGCCTTACAAAACGAAAAGAACGGCACATCAGAAAATAAAACATGGTATTTTAAAGCCAACAATGTACGTGATTTTGCTTGGTCATCTTCACGTAAATTCATGTGGGATGCAAAAGGTTACCAACAAGATGGAAACGAACAGCCCTTTGTTATGGCCATGTCATATTTCCCAAAAGAAGGAGGTGATTTATGGAAAAAATATTCAACTGAATCCGTTATTCATACACTAGAGGTTTATTCAAGATTTACTTTTGACTACCCTTATCCAGTTTCTATTTCTGTGAATGGCCCTGTGGGTGGTATGGAATATCCCATGATTACTTTCAACGGTCCAAGAACAATCTGGCATGAAGATGGAACAAGAACCTATACATTGGCTGAAAAGCGATTTTTGATAGGTGTGGTTATTCATGAAGTAGGGCACAATTACTTTCCAATGATTGTCAATTCAGATGAACGCCAATGGACTTGGATGGACGAAGGCATTAATAGCTTTTTAGATGGCATTGCTGGTCGTGAATGGGACCCTAAAATTCCATGGGGAGTTGAAGCCAGAGATATCGTGAGTTACATGAAGTCTGATATACAAATGCCAATTATGACTCAATCTGATAGTATTTTAAAATTTGGCCCAAATGCCTATGCTAAGCCAGCAGTTGCTCTAAATATATTACGAGAAGTGATTATGGGGCGAGAGTTATTTGATTTTGCGTTTCAAGAATATTCTAATCGGTGGAAAAACAAAAGACCTACACCTTCTGATTTTTTCAGAACAATGGAAGAAGCATCGGGAATTGATTTAGACTGGTTTTGGTATGGCTGGTTCTACACCACAGATCACGTGGATATTTCTGTTGATAAAGTGTATCAATTGAGACTGGATACAAAAGATCCTGATATAGACCTTAATCGCCGTCGCCAAGAAGAGGTTGATAAACCGGGTTCTCAGTTTGTTAAAAGAAACAAGCAAGAAGGCAAGCGTTTATGGGTAGATTTGAACAAAGACATTACCGATTTTCATGATAAAAATGATCGCTTTACACCTACAAATAAAGACAGAAATAGTTATCTTGAGATGTTAGAAGGTTTTGATCCATGGGAGCGCAAGGCTTTTGATAGGGCAATAAAAGAAGATAAAAATTATTATGTGATCAATTTTTCAAACCTAGGTGGTCTGGTCATGCCTATAATTCTTGAACTCACTTTTGAAAATGGGAAAAAAGAATCACTTTATATTCCGGCGGAAATTTGGCGCAGGTCTCCTGAAAAAGTCAGTAAATTGATTGTGACAGATAAAAACAAACAATTGGTTTCTGTTGTGGTAGATCCAGGCTGGGATACGGCCGATGTGGACAACGAAAACAACCATTATCCCAGACGAATAATTCCTTCAAGAATTGAAGCTTTTAAAGATGAAAAAAGTAAAAAGCGTGACCGATTGGATTTAATGCATGATAGCAAAGCGAAATTAGAAAAACCAAAGAAGAAAGTTAAGAAAAAATGATTTCACTATCAAGGTTAGGCTGCTATTTATTTATTCTTTTTGTTGGTATGGCAATGGCACACCAACAAAAAGAAGCCTATACCACCGTTTTTTTTAATGACCGCACTGGCAATCTAGAAATCTCACACCGCTTTTATATTCATGATGCTGAACATGCATTGGCCAATGAAATAAAAGCCAATGCTGATTTACACAATGATGAAGAAACACAAAAATTATTCACCCATTATGTTTCAGAGAACTTCTCTATAAAAGACAGTGAAAACGTTTTACTCTCATTAAAAATTGTAGGATCTGAGGTTGAAGGAAAATACTTTTGGGTTTATCAAGAAACCCCAATTACAACTAGTATGGATGAATTTAAAGTGAGTATGTCTGCCCTGCAAGATGTCTGGCCTGAACAAATAAATCAAATAAACTTTGAATTGAATAAGAACTGTCTCTTATACACATCTGACGCTGCCGAC
>CAJXVJ010000170.1 GCA_913061105.1 uncultured Alcanivoracaceae bacterium
GAGATTTCTGCCTGTCTCGTGGGCTCGGAGATGTGTATAAGAGACAGCTATGAAAATGATCAGCGCTATTATTAAACCATTTAAATTAGATGATGTACGCGAAGTATTGGAAGACATCGGCATTAATGGAATTACTGTTACCGAAGTCAAAGGATTTGGCCGTCAAAAAGGCCATTCTGAATTGTACCGTGGTGCAGAATATGTGATTGATTTTTTACCAAAATTAAAATTAGAAATAGCCGTAACAGATGAAATGGCTGACCAAGTTATCGATGCCATTATGACTACTGCCAATAACAATAAGATTGGTGATGGCAAAATTTTTGTTTATGATTTAGAAAAAGTCATCAGAATACGCACTGGCGAAGTCAATGATGAGGCAATTTAGGGCAATAAATAGATACTGCCTAATCCCAGAAAGGAAACATACCCGACAATATCAGTCACTGTTGTTAATACAACACCACCTGCAATAGCAGGATCAATTGACAAGCGTCTTAACACCAATGGGACTATAACTCCGGCCAATGCTCCTGCAATCAAATTTATTGTCAATGCAGCGCCGATAACTATACCAATGTTCCAGTCATTGAACCATAAATAGGTAATACCTGCCAAAACCAAAGCCCATATAAAACTATTGAAAATGCTGATTGCAACCTCTCGTGATAGTAGGTGTTTTGCATTACCAAGACCCACTTGTCCTGTTGCCATGCCACGAATCATTAGAGTTAAAGTTTGAGACCCTGCAATGCCGCCCATCGATGCCACAACTGGCATTAAAATGGCCAATGCGACAATTTTTTCTAGTGTAATGGCAAAAAAACCAATCGCATAAGCTGCGGCCAATGCTGTTAATAAATTAATGCCCAACCAAATGGCTCGGCGTTTTGAACTGATTAAAACTGGAGCAAACATGTCATCTTCTTCATCCAAACCTGCCATACGCATAACTGTTTGTTCAGATTCATCCCGAATAACATCGACAATATCATCGACCGTAATCCTTCCAATTAATGTATTGTTATCGTCAACTACTGGTGCAGAAATCCAATCGTGGTGCTCAAAATCTTGAGCCACTTCACTGGCTGGCGTTTTGGCCAATATGGCCGGTGATTTTAAATCAAGAATATCTGCAACCCTGGTGTTGGGGTCTTTCAAAAACAGATCATTAACATCTAATCGTCCACGGTAGTGTCCATCACGGCCTACTGCAAATAAATCACCTAATGGTTTCGGTAATTCTCCCCGCATTCGTATATAGCGTAGCACCACATCGATGGTCACATCTGGGCGAATGGTTATCACATCAGGATTCATCAAGCCACCGGCAGAATCTTCAGGATAGGACAAAACTCGCTTGAGTAAGTCACGGTTGTTTCTGTCCATTGACAATAACAATTCATCGGTGACTTCTTGAGGTAAATCTTGAATAATGTCAGCCAAATCATCTAGCTCTAGATCAGATGTCGCTGAAACCAGTTCTTGATTTTCCATTTTAGCGATTAGTTTGGTCCTAACCTCATCGTGTAAATGAACAAGAATTTCACCGCTGTGTTCGGGATCAATAAGGTCCCAAACAATATTCCGTTTTTCTTTTGGTAAAGACTCTAAGAAGAAAGCAATTTCAGCAGCTGGCATAGAATTAATCATGCGCTCAACTTCACCCAGTCTTTTATCCTCTAGGGCAAGATTTAGTACATGAATTTCTTTTTCTGTTGCTTCGTTTGGAACTGCTTCAGGCATAACTGTTATTTCCAACTTGTTTTATGTATTATAGGACAATTTGATGTGAAGTAAACAATGGCGAATGCAAAAATCCACTTTGATAAGATGCAAATCAATGATTTGGATGCAGTCATGGCCATTGAATTGGACAATTATCCAGTGGCATGGACCAAAGGCATCATGAAGGACTGTATTAAGTCAGGCTATCACTGTATTGTTTTGAAAATTGATGAGCAAATCATAGGTTATGCCTTTTTAATGACTAACTACGATGAATCTCACTTGTTAAACATGTGTGTTGATAAAAAACAACAAAGCCAAGGTTTGGGCAGAAAAATGCTGAAGTATTTAGAGAATGTTTGCCGTTACTGTCATTCTAAAGTTTTTTTATTAGAAGTCAGAGAATCTAATCCCATTGCACAAAGTTTATATCAATCTTTTGGTTTCAAGCAAATAGGAATACGCAAAAATTATTATGAATGTATCGATGGCAGAGAAAACGCCATAGTTATGACCAAACAATTGAAAAGTTAATCGAGCAAACCAGTTTCTCAAATAGTTTGTAGTAATGAGTGTTTGCCACAACTTATCATAATTGTGACATAAAGGTGCATGACTCCAAGACTAATATATGACTCTTTCTAATAAGAGTAAATAGTCATGACAATGCCTGAAGACATCAAAGCAAAAATTTCAAATAACATTTCATTCAAACTGGCAGTCATCTTAATATTGATGATTCTAATACAAATACCCTTAACTTATGTACGCGGTTTAATCCATGAACGCGAACAAATGCAACATCAAGCACAGAGCGAGATAAGTAATCGCTGGGGTGGTTCTCAAGCAGTTGGACCACCTTTGTTAACTGTTTATTCAAACAATTTAAAAGTGCTTAATTCAAATGACAAGAACACAAACACCAATAAACAATTAAGTCATTCCATTCAAGCCAAATCCTTTAACATGGACATTGAAGTTGATGCCAATAAACGCTATTTAGGTATTTATGAAGCCGCCGTCTATATTTCTCATGTGAAAATGTCCGGTGTGATTGATTTAAAACAATCCAATAACAATCAAGATAGGCACAAATTATTTATTCCAATAAAAGAAATTCGAGGACTTAAAACATTAACTAAAATCAACATAAATAACACTGCTATTGATTCATTGCCACAAAAGATGACAATCAATAACATTAATGGTTTTGAAGTAGAACTGAGCCTCCCAATTGGTATTACTCAGTTAAGCTATGAAATTGAATATAAACTGGCTGGCACAGGTCAAATCAATGTTTTGCCCTTAGCAAGGGAGGCACAGGTTTCTATCAAATCAAATTGGCCATCGCCATCTTTTGTTGGAGACTATTTGCCAGATAGCAGAGACATTAACAAATCTGGATTCAAAGCATCTTGGCAAGTGAATAATTTTATTCAGGAAGTCGGCAATAACTTTCAATCAAACCAAACACCATATCATAACCAATCAAAATTGCCATCATTTGGTGTTAAGATCCTCATTCCTGCCAATATTTATCAAGTCAACGAACGCACGGTAAAATATAGTTTTCTTATCGTTTTGTTAACCTTTGCTGGTTTTTTCTTGGCTGAATTGTTCTTCAAATTACGCCTACATCCTTTCCAGTATTTACTCATTGGCGTGTCATTAAGTGTGTTCTATTTGTTGTTATTATCCATCTCAGAATACTTAAAATTTCAATGGGCATTTTTAATTGCATCATTGTCTATTATTGGATTAATATCCAGTTATTGTAGCGTGGTTTTAAAACACCGGAAACGTGGCTTATATACTGGATTTCTATTTACCTTACTTTATGGATTTATTTTCATCTTGGTTAAGGCCGAACAAACTTCCTTGTTAATGGGTTCCATTGGTATTTGGATATTCTTAGCTTTGGTGATGTATTTAACAAGGAAGATTGATTGGTATGCTGTTAGCGTTGATGAAAAACTATAAACTGTTACTCACCCAATAAGGGTATGTAAATTTCAGTTTTTAAGTTTTCAGGTTTGGTTCTGCGTGGATCTTTGTTAAGATACAAGTCAAAACAAGGATCTGCCCGCAGCTCATAGCCACTTTCTGGTAACCACTGATTGAAGATATTGGCATAGCTGCTGGCTAACCCATCATAGCTGCCTTTGTGCATAAATTTGGCATATTTGCCGCCTGCTATGCTGAATTTTCGTAAATTATCTGATTCTGAAATATCAACATTAATGTCTAAACAAGCATCATAGCGGATTTTATCTGGGGCCGTTACATTTGGATCGTCGTGTGATACTCCAAATCTGCGCACATCATTATTCATGTGTTTATTGCCATAGGCAAATTTCATAATGCGTCCCCAAGCTTCTGCTGCAATTTCATCGTATTTGCCTACGCCACGGGCTGCAATTCCGGTAATTTTGTCTAGTTGTACAATTTCTGCTTTCATTGATTTATTATCCTCAGTTTTTGGTAAATAAAATTTTTCAAATACGACCATTTTTTGCCTGGTATCTGTGGGAGTACAGTTGAAATGTTTTTTGAAAGCCTTATTGAATGAAGAAGAATTGTCATATCCTGAATCTAAAGCAATGTCAGTGATATTTTTATTTGAGTATTGTAATAATCTTACCGCTCTTTCTAGTAACAGTCTTTTTCTAAAAGCATAAACACTTTCACCCACATAAGATCGAAACAAACGGTGAAAATGAAAAGCAGAATAACAAGCAATGCTGGCCAGTTCTTCTGTATTCATTTCTGACTCCAAGCAATTTTCAATCGCTTGAATAACTTTGTTCATTCGTTCTTTGTGTGTTGACATATCATCGTATTATTAAGTGAGGAGGCAGTATAGCTATTTTGAAATTAACATACTTTTCCATTCTTGCTACATTAATAATATATTTTATCCTGGGGTGGAGTAGTAAATAAAAATGAATGAACAAGTTTTTATTCAATAAAACCAACAATTGTATCAAGCATTTCAGGATCTTTAATCGTCATTCTGTGACCTAGGTTTTCTGTGGTGATAAATTGGCCAGATTGCCATGTGTCTTTTAATGCTTCAAAATCTTCATATGGAATCACATCATCGCCTATGTCGTGAATAATTAAGGTATCGCTTAATACTGATATGTCATTATTGGTTAAACTGACATCTTCAAATGTGTATCCTGAATATTTTTCTGACATTTGAATAAAGCGTTGGCTGGCTTTTTCGCCCAGTTTTATTAATTGTTTAAATCTTTCAAATACACCCAATATTCTTGTGGGTGCTGATACTATGATGACTTTAGCTGGCATTTTATGAATTTTTGATAAGACTGCCAAAGTCGCTCCACCGAAAGAATGGCCCAGAATTGCTATGGGTTCAGTAAATAGTTTTTCATTCATGTCAATTGACAATGCATGAGCATGTCCTGGAACATTGCTGGTATCGCCTGGTGATTCACCGTGTGCTGGACCGTCCCAAGCAATCACTTGATAGCCTTTTTCGACCAATAATGGAATCAACTTATAAAAAGTTGAGCCTCTGGACTCCCATCCGTGCAATAACCAAATGACAGGACCTTTGCCCCATGTGCGGGCTTTTCTATTAGATAGAAAAGTGACTTGTTTGCCAGTTGGTATAAATGCCATTTCTTCATCAGAACGTGGTTTTCTTCTGGGGTGTGAAAATAGTTTGAATGCTAGTTTTGCAGCCAAGAAAGGGCTAAGCACCGATAAGATTTGAATGAATATTGGGACAAGTTTTTTCATAGAGGGTCAAAAGTAAAGACGAACTTTTCAGTTCGTCTTTTTATGTAATGTTAAATTATAGAGAGTTGTGCAAAGCTCTCTTATAGATCGAAATAATTATTTATTATTTGGAATACCTAAATCGAGAGATAAATCTTTGGCTGCTTTAACACTAAGCATTTCGATTAATGCCATGGCTGCATCACCGCCACCACCTTCTCCACCGCCGCCCATTTGGATTTCAGGTACCCATTTTTGCTTTTCAACAGCATTGGCGAAATAACCCATGACGCGTTGATAAGTTTCTAGTTTTTGTTGCAGGGCACCATCGGCTTCCATAACTAAGCGTTTGTATTCACCATCACCTTCACCACGCAAAATTTGCTCTTGTTTGTATTCAACTGCTGCCAGTTTCTTTTGCTCTGCTTCCAGTTGTTGTTGTCTTGCCACTTCAACCCTTTGTTCTGCTGCAATCACAGCTACTTGCTTGGCTCGTTCTGCATCTACACGGGCTTGTTCTTTTATCACTTCTTTCTCATATTTGGCTGTCATAACATTTGCCTTACCTTGTTCTTCGGATGTAATCGCATCTTGTTTGGCACGTTCTGCATTAGCTATTGCTGTGATTATCGCCATAGTGGCTTCACGTTTGGTGGCAATTTGTTGTAATGTTTTTGGCTCAAAATCCCAATCAGTAATCTGGAAACCATTAACATCAATGCCATAATCCTTTAAATCACTGGTTAAATGAATCGGTAAACCATCATTGCCATAACTAATCACTGGAATGTTTTTAGTCACTGTTTTTTGTGTACTTTCATCAACCGAGGTAACTGATTCTAATTTAGTTTGAAACTTTCCTTTTGAAATTTGTAAACTGGACCATTGTGTATAAATGCTCCGTTTTTCAGCATAAGCTTCTTCTGAGCTCATCAAACCCGCTGTTAAATTCATGCCTTCTTCTGTAACTGATTTGATTAACTTTTGTGAGACACCTCGGTTTGACCTGAATGCTTTATGTAAATGCAACATGGTTTCTTCATCATCAGGTAATGTAAATCTAGCCTTGCCATAAACTGTACCTGTTCCACCATCTTGGTAGCGTACTGATATGCCTTGTTGGTCAATGGACGAATCAACTTCTGCTATGGTTTTATCAAAATCGAATGTTATGACATCATTATAAATATCCGATGTTCCAAACCATTGAGGATAAATTCCTGGTGTGAATTTCACATACAATTTACCTGTCGGATACTGAACAACGGTTCGATGGCCTGCGTTGTTGATGCCGAACGCCATAAACAATGTCACTATAATTCCTATAACAACTGTGCCTACAACAAAAAATTTTATTGGATTTCTGGTCATGATAACTCCCCTGAGTATTAAAATTAGTAGTCTATAATATCATATTTTTAAATGATATTTTATTGGATTGTTATTTATTATTTAAGACGTGCCTCAAATTGGATGAATATCACTTAAGGTCTTCAAGACTCCATCTTGGATAGGCTTTAATTTTATTATTGTGGTTTCGTTCATTCATCAAACGCATGGCACCGGCAAAAGCAATCATGGCACCATTATCAGTACAATATTTTAAGGCTGGAAAGAATGATTGGATCGATAGTTTTCCCTCTAACTCTTTTAATTGTTCACGCAACTGAGTATTGGCACTTACCCCGCCTGCAATAACCAAGGTTTTATATCCTGTTTGTTTAATGGCTCTTTGGCATTTTTTAACCAGTGTATCCACAATCGCCAGTTGAAAGCTGGCGGCAATGTCTTTGATGAGCTGTTGCTTGTGTTCGGACTCGATGTAATCTGGTTTCTCAATTTCTTTCATCCATGTAATTCTTACTGCTGTTTTTAAACCTGAAAAGCTAAAATCTAAGCCTGGACGGTTCAACATCGGTCTTGGGAATTTAAAGCGCGTCTCATCTCCTTCTAAGGCCAAATCAGATAATATTTTACCACCAGGATATCCCAAACCTAACAATTTAGCTGTTTTATCAAACGCTTCTCCAGCTGCATCATCTAGGGTATCTCCAAGAATGGTGTAATCGCCCATAGATTTTACATCGACTAATAGGCTGTGACCGCCAGAGACCAATAGACAAACAAATGGAAAACTAGGTTTATTTTCATCTAATAATGGCGCCAACAAATGTCCTTCCATGTGATGAACTTCTATAGAAGGCAAATCCAGCGCCCATGCCAATGAGCATCCCACACTAGAACCAACCAATAATGCCCCTATTAATCCTGGGCCAGCTGTATAGGCTATCCCATCTAAATCTTTTAAGGTAATGCCTGCCTCATCACAGGCTTGTTTTATCAATGGTACCGTTTTTTTGATGTGATCGCGTGAGGCAATTTCAGGGAATACTCCGCCAAATTCAGCATGCAACTCAATTTGAGAATACAATTGATCGGCGATCAATCCTTTATCAGTGTCGTATATTGCAATGCCTGTTTCATCACAGGATGTTTCAATGCCCAGTATAATCATTTTTATGTATATATTAAATCTGTCTCTTATACACATCTCCGAGCCCACGAGACAGGCAGAAATCT
>CAJXVJ010000171.1 GCA_913061105.1 uncultured Alcanivoracaceae bacterium
ATGTTATTTCCTAGCGGAGAAGGTGTTCTATGCAAAAACTCAGAATAAATTTCTGTCCAGTTTTTTCGCAGCCACAGTATTTTCATTATTCCATTTGCCTTCAATGTCATTGGCTATTGCTACTTTCATAGCAGGATTCTTATGGTCGTATGCTTGGTTGATATATAAAAGAATTATCCCACTTGCACTATCACACACTTTATTAGCATTAATGTTTTATTATATTATTTCAGATAGGATTTTATACTCTGCAAGAGTTTTTCATTGGTTTTGGGAATGATTGATTGCTCTGTAACATTTGTTAACAGATAAACACGGGTTTGTGCAAATTTGCACATAGAATATTTAAAAAATTGCCTATAATAAAAACTCGTGGGTAAAAGTTACGACGCAGGTCTGGTCAAAGCCTCGACTGTAGCTATTTTAGTGGGATTGCACAACTCCACGGTTGTGCGTTAAGCCAGATACACCTCCCGGTGTTTCTGGCTTTTTTTTGTCATTCATAATGACCCATAAATTCCTCTACTCAACATTTTAAAAATAATCATTTATACTGCATAGACTCATATTTTAAAAAATTGACAAGAGAAATTTCTTCAATCAGAAAAATTTGAAATACAATTATCTCGCTTATTCAAATTCAAATATTACTCTAACTAGTGACTCTTTGCATATTGATACATTCCTGATATTTCTTTATAGTAAAACCTATAATATTAAAGAGGTTATTTATGAATAATTTATATTTAGGCATTAAAGGTCATGTTGTTTGCTTAGAAAAAAAAACTGGCAAGGAATTGTGGAAAACGAAACTAAAAGGCATGAGTCTTACTAATGTGATATATGACAATAAAAACATCTACGCATATGCCAATGGCCATTTGTTTTGTTTGGATGCAGATTTTGGCAAAGTGTTGTGGAAAAATACGCTATCTGGTTATGGATATGGCTCTTGTATTTTTGCTACTGATGTTTCTACTCAACAGCAGGCTTATATAATCGATAAGGATCAAGCCCAACAAAATGCACAAGCTTCTCAGGCAGCAACTTAATACCTAAATATTCAAACAAATAGTTGCTTTTCGTTACGAAATGAAATATATTTCACTTAATGAAATTAATTTCAAAAAGAAACGATATGCCATCAACACAATTAGATTTAGCAACAAAAGCCGCTTGGCTTTCGTATGTGGGTGGATACACACAAAGCGAAGTGGCCAAAAGATTAAATGTATCATCAGCAAAAGCACACCGATTGATTGCTTATGCACACTCTAATAATATAGTTAAGATTTTCATTGAAGGTGAAATCATTGAATGTGTTGAATTGGAAGAGAAAATAATTAAATCTTTTGGCCTGAACACATGTACTGTGGTGCCAAGTATTGATTCTGAACTAGATGATTTCAATGCGATTGGAACAGCAGGTGCTGCATTTTTGTATCAATTGTTTAAGAAGACTAAGAACACAGTTATCGGTATTGGCAAAGGCAGAACATTATCAGCAGTAGTTGAGCATTTACCACACGTACAAACAGAAAACTTACAATTTGCATCAGTTTCTGGTGGATTAACCCGTAAATTTTCAACCAACCCTTTTGATGTGATTCACAGGATTGCAGAAAGAACCAACGCAGAGGCCTTTTTTTTGCCTGTCCCATACATGGCAAAAAATAATCAGGAAAAGCAGATGTTATTAAGCCAGCAAAGTGTTAATCAAATGTTAGATTATGCAAAATCTGCAAGTATCTATATTGTAGGCATTGGATCAATAGAGAGTAATTCTCATGTACATGAAACAGGACTAATTGAAGAAAGTACATGGAATACCATGCTTGAAAAAAATGCAGTTGGTGATTTTATGGGTTGTTTTATGGATAAAAATGGCAACAAGATAAATGATCAAAGCAATGATTTGTCATTGGGTCTGTCAACAAATGATATTCAAGGACAGCAAGTGGTTGCTATAGTAGGCGGCCCGAAAAAAGGTCTGGCAACATTAGCAGCACTTAAAACAAATTCGATCACAGATTTAATTATTAATGAAGAGTCGGCAAAACAACTTTTACAGAAAGTATAAAATTTCGCAATATTTGTGCGTTAAAAATTAAGGTAATATAATATGAGTCATATAGAAAGAAACCCTGGTGTTCCACTCAATCTTGATTGGGTAGAAAATATCCAGGTAAATACCAGTGCAGTAGAAAGGCGAGCAGCATCATACTCGGGTAGGCGTTCAGTAAAAAAGCAGCACCAAGCAGCATGGTTATTAAAAGCACTTAGCTGTATAGATTTAACAACACTGGCTGGAGACGATACCACACGTCGAGTTAAAAGATTATGTAACAAGGCAAAAAGCCCTGTCCGTAAAGATATTCTGACAGCTTTAGGTGTGGATAAATTAAATATTACAACCGGAGCAGTGTGCGTTTATCATGAAATGTTACCGGCAGCGTCAGAATTTTTAAAAGGCTCTGGTGTGGAATTGGCAGCAGTATCTACTGGTTTTCCAGCTGGATTGACGCCATTTGATATGCGGGTTGAAGAGATAAAACGTTCAGTTGCGGCAGGCGCTACTGAGATTGATATTGTTATTTCAAGGCGTCATGTTTTTTCACAAGATTGGCAAGCGCTGTATGATGAAACAGTGGCATATCGAGAAGCTTGTGGTGATGCACATTTAAAGACCATCTTGGCCACAGGAGAATTATCTACATTAAGAAATGTTGCCAAGGCATCTATGGTTTGTATGATGGCAGGAGCAGATTTTATTAAAACATCAACAGGGAAGGAATCGGTTAATGCAACTCTGCCAGTTAGTTTAGTCATGGTCAGACAAATTCGAGAATATTTTGACCACACTGGATTTAAAATTGGATATAAACCTGCCGGTGGAATCAGCACTGCCAAAGAGAGTCTTTTGTATTTAATATTAATGAAAGAAGAGTTGGGTCGAGAATGGTTAGAACCAGAGTTGTTTAGATTTGGCGCTTCAAGTTTACTGGGTGACATTGAAAGGCAATTAGAACACCACGTAACTGGTAGATATTCTGCCGGCTTCCGACATGCAATAGGTTGATAGCACTCTCAGCTATATGTCTAAATATTAATTTAAGAAAAAAAGAACATAAGAGAAACACGATGAGTATTATGAAAATATTAGAAACAATGGATTATGGCGTGGCACCAGAAAGTTTGGACAATGCCAATAATTGGTTATCAGAGCACAATAAAAAATTTGACTTATTTATTGATGGTCAATTTATTAAAAGTAAAAAAGCAGAGTATTTCAATACCTACAATCCAGCCACAGGTGAAAAACTGGCAGAAATAACCCAAGCATCAGAAAAAGATGTGGATATGGCAGTAACAGCTGCCAATTTGGCACAAGATTCCTGGGTGAAACTATCAGGTTTTCAAAGGGCAAAATATTTGTATGCGATTGCTCGCTTAATTCAAAAACATGCACGCTTGTTCGCAGTTATGGAAAGTTTAGACAATGGAAAGCCAATACGTGAAAGCCGAGACGTGGATGTGCCTTTGGTGATTCGACATTTTTATCACCATGCAGGTTGGGCACAATTAATGGATGAAAAATTAGATGATTATGAAGCCATAGGTGTGGCTGGACAAATCATTCCATGGAATTTCCCTTTACTGATGATGGCATGGAAAATAGCACCAGCATTGGCAGCAGGTAATACGGTGGTGTTAAAACCGGCAGAATACACCAGTTTAACAGCCTTATTATTTGCAGAAATTTGTCAACAAGCGGGCTTGCCAAAAGGTGTGGTGAATATTGTGACAGGCGATGGCAAAACTGGTTCGATGATAGTCAACCACAAAGACATCAACAAAGTAGCCTTTACTGGCTCAACAGCAGTTGGTCGATTAATACGCGAACAGACAGCAGGAACTGGCAAAAAACTCACCTTAGAATTGGGTGGAAAATCAGCATTTATTGTTTTTGATGATGCTGATGTAGATTCTGCCATCGAAGGATTGGTTGATGCAATCTGGTTTAATCAAGGACAAGTCTGTTGTGCAGGGTCTCGATTGCTGGTACAAGAAAGTATCGCTGACAGGTTTCATGAGAAGCTCAAGGCACGCATGCAAAAATTACGCGTGGGTAATCCATTAGATAAATCCATAGATATTGGGGCTATTGTTGATAAATCTCAGCAAAAACGCATTGCAGAATTGGTAAAGCTTGGTGTTGAGGAAGGTGCTGAATTGTTTCAACCCGATATTACTCTACCAGATTGTGGTTGTTTTTATCCACCCACATTATTGACAGAAGTCGATACAGCCCATTATGTGGCCAATGAAGAAATATTCGGCCCAGTATTGGTTTCAATGACATTTAGAACACCAGGAGAAGCAGTTGCACTAGCAAATAATACCAGTTATGGATTGGCTTGTTCAATTTGGAGTGAAAATATAAATCTTGCCATGGACATGGCACCAAAAGTGATTGCTGGTGTGGTTTGGATAAATTGTACCAATCAATTTGATGCTGCTGCAGGATTTGGTGGCAAGAAAGAATCAGGTTTTGGGCGCGAAGGTGGCATAGAAGGCATGTATGCATACCTTAAACCAAAGTATGAGAAAAAATTAAAGAACGCTAAAACCATAAAACCATTTGAGTTAAAAGTTAAAAATAGTGTTGCTACAGTAGACAGAACGCCTAAGTTTTATATAGGCGGCAAACAAGCCAGACCTGATGGAGGTTATTCACAATCTGTGGTTTCATCAAAAGGTGAGTTGTTGGCACACATCGGTCAAGGTAACCGCAAAGACATTAGAAATGCTGTAGAGGCTTGTAGAAAAGCCATAGGATGGACCAATAATACAGCTCATAATCGTGCTCAAGTGCTTTATTTTATTGCAGAAAACTTGGCATTACGTGCAGATGAATTTGCCACACACATTCAATCTTTAACAGGTGTCAGTAAAAAAGCTGCAGAAAATGAAGTGTATGCCAGTATTGAGCGCTTGTTTTATTATGCGGCCTATGCCGACAAATTAGATGGTGCTGTACATATTGTGCCGGTGCGTGGTGTGGTATTGGCCATGCCTGAAGCCAATGGCATCATGGGCATAGCTTGCCCTGATGAATGCCCGTTGTTAGGTTTTATTTCATTAATGGCAGCATCCATTGCCATGGGTAACCGTGTGGTCATGATCCCATCGCAAACCTCAGCACTAATGGCACTAGAATTCTATCAAATACTTGAAACCTCAGATGTACCAGGTGGTGTGGTTAATATCATCACAGGTGATAAAAATGAATTGGCTCAAGTTTTAGCTGATCATTATGAAGTTGAATCGATTTGGTATTTTGGAGACAAAAAAGGCTCAGCATTGGTTGAAAAAGCCTCAGCTGCCAGCTTAAAACGCACCTGGGTTAACAATGGTAAATCCCGCGATTGGTATGATAACAAAATATCACAAGGCAAAGAGTTCCTCAACCAAGCTACCGATGTTAAAAATATTTGGACTCCATATGGTGAATAATTAAAGCAACCGTAGTGGGGCACCTATGTGTGCCCCTGAATGAACCTCGGTATATATATAAATTGTGAACATTATTTAAAATCGAGATTTCGTTTTTAACTGTTAAGTATCACAGAGATTCGCAGAGAAGACACGGAGATTCACAGGGGTTTTGTAACCCAAATTGCGCAAAGAAGGCGCAAAAGACGTAAAGGATTTTATTAAACAACTCCGTCATACCTGCGAAGGCAGGTATCTCATTGGGAACCTTGAACATGATAAAATACTCCGTACGGTGTGCCCCTTGTGGGTACCCATTTTAAGAATATGGATCGTGGTTTTGTTTGAAACTGTTAAGTATCACATAGTTTCAAGGAGAAGACACGGAGATTCACAGAGCCTATAAATATATAGGATATGAATTTTTCTAGAACTAATGTTTGTAACTGATGAAATATGAATAGCATGAGATAAAAAATATGAAAATTGAACAACACTTTGATGTTATGGATATTATTAGTGATGAAGCTCTTTTAGTTGAAGCTGAAATATACTTAATCGACACTGAAAAAGGTGGTAGAAAAGCACCTGTAACAGCAAGGTATAGCCCGAATCATAATTTTGCAGATGAGGAAAACAAAATATTTTACATTGGTAATATAGAATTTGAAGAAGGTGAATGGTTATACCCTGGTGAATCTAAAAATCTAATTGTTAATTTCATGAATGTGCAAGGTTTGAGAGAGTTATTAATAATTAATAGAAAATGGAGAATACAAGAGGCGTCTCATTTAGTTGGTTATGGAATAATAAAGAGAATAATTAATAAATAATAAAAAGAGTAAAACATGAAATGTACACAACACATAAAATCAATCGCACCAAGCTTTAACCCGAAAATTGCCCTAGTATTGGGTTCAGGCTTGGGAGAGTTTGCGGATTCAATTGAAAAAATTGCGGAAATATCCTATTCGGATTTAGAGGGTTTTCCAGCTTCAGGTGTTGGAGGACACGCGGGGAATTTTATTTTGGGTAAAGTGGGTGGCACTGATGTTGTTGCCATGCAAGGCAGGGTGCATTATTACGAAGATGGACAAGTCGATGCGATGAAAGTACCAATTAAGTGTTTTAAAGAATTGGGTTGTGAAATTGTTATATTAACCAATGCAGCAGGATCTTTGGATTACAACGCTGGTCCTGGTAGTGTGATGTTAATTAAAGATTATGTAAATTTTACTGGCATGTCACCTTTGTTCAAAGAAACAGGCAATGAGCGTTTTGTGAATATGGTCAATGCTTACAACAAAGATTTGCGACGGGATGTGCTTAATATTGCAGATGCCAATGACATTCACTTAAGTAAAGGTGTGTATGGTTGGATGTGTGGTCCACAATTTGAAACCCCAGCAGAAATTAATGTATTGAAAATATTGGGCGTTAATGCAGCAGGTATGTCTACTGTGCCTGAGACAATTTTGGCACGACACCAAGGCATGAAAGTCATGGCCTTATCAGTTATCACCAATTATGCAGCAGGCATGGATGATGGAGAACTATCACATGAACAAACCATAAAATATGCGGATAAAGCCTCTCAAACATTTAAAACGATTTTGACAGAATTTATTAAAAATTTGAAGTGAAAGTGTGATACTGAATTTTAATTTTAAATATTTAACAACTTTGAAGTTTATATTGGTTTTATTAACATTATTTCCAATTCTTGCATTCGCAGGTGGGAGTGGTCTTGCTCATCTAGAGTTTAATTTATTCTACATGCTGTTATTAATTATTGCTTTAATTGCAATTTGTATTTGGTTATTAGAAGTAATTTTGAAGTTTATTTTTAAAAAACATAACATAGATGAGGATTGCTAAACGTGCATATATATTGTAAATATTTCTAAAATCGATTAAAATAAACGAATCGAACGAAATATGAGAGATTTATGGAAATATTAACTGCCAATAAAGCCAAAACACACTTTGGTGAATTATTAATGAAAGCCCAAAGTGCTCCAGTTCAAATAGATAAAAATGGCAAACCTGTTGCGGTTTTGGTTTCTGTTGAACAATACGAAGCCTCAGAAAGGGCAAAGCTTGAAATGCTAAAAGCAAGAATGATGATTGCTGAATATGAAATTGATAATGATTTAACCAGTGATGGTGATGAGTTTTTTGAAAAATTAATAGCTGGTAAATATGACGAATGAGAAAGCTGGAAGTTTCCAATCAGTCCAAACAAGAAATTATTAATATTAAAGTATTCACAACATTAAATTGGGGAAAGAAACAATCCAATAAATATATTATTGAGCTATACAACAAGTTAAGTTTGTTAGTGCAGAATCCGCTAATTGGAATTAATAGAGTTGACCTTTCAAAAGAAACTTATAGTTTTCCACATGAAAGCCATATGATTTATTATAAATTCAATGAAAACTATTTATATGTTATGGCTGTATTACATCCTGTCTCTTATACACATCTGACGCTGCCGACGATCCACTCTGTGTAGATCTC
>CAJXVJ010000172.1 GCA_913061105.1 uncultured Alcanivoracaceae bacterium
GAGATTTCTGCCTGTCTCGTGGGCTCGGAGATGTGTATAAGAGACAGGGTATCTAGAGAATCTACTTGCTTGTGCCAATTAAAATCACTTAATCCAAAAGTACTAAACATCACCATAAAAGCAGAAATACAAAGATAAGAAACTGAGTTACTATTTATTTCATTCATATAATTTATACAAATTATCACATTAGAAGTTCAATTAAATATTATATCTTATCCAGGTTTACCATCAGGTCTTGGTGAAATTAAAATCTTCATATAACTGAGGAAAAACAATAAAAATGCCAGTGACCATAAGCTACCAGAAATGATAACACTCCATTGGTAATAACTTGGCTGGAACAATGGCAGTATGACTCTTATGAGGGTTGCTAGAATGATCAAAATAAAAATGGTTTTGACAGTCTTTGGTGGATTTTTTAAATCTCTTCCAGTGTGTCCAACGCTGACTCTGGATATCATACCAATGGTGACGGTGCCCAGTACACCAATGCTAAATACATGTAGGGCAAGAAAATTTAATGAAGGTAAAAATGCAGAATAGGCACTAATAATAAAACCCAAGATTATAAACAAATAACTCATGTGCAATACCCAAACCAAGGGTACTTGCCAAATTTGTGGGTTATACCAGCCTTTTAACCGCATGGCATGAATGCTCGCGACTAAAATACTGGCTATCAAAATAACAGTAGAATTGTTTACAAACACCATAATCAGCATAAATAGAAAGTAACTGGGCATGGCCAATTTTTCTACTAATTGATAGCGCTTGACCTGATACTTTTTCATCACACCATTTTGGCTGAACATTGGAAAAACTCTGCCAGCCATAACAATGACCAGTCCAATTATCAAATACAATGAGATTTTAATTACAATTGACATCAACCCATAAATTAAGCCCAATAATTCAAGATGAATTGTGATATTAAGCAAGGAGAATATGATGATAAGTAGCACCATGAAATAATTGCGTTTGTTTCCAGCCTGCATCAATGGAATGGCAATACAAATGGCTAAGACTGGTAAAAACATTCCATCAATAATAGCAATTACCCAACCATTATTAACCATAAATGGAATAGCTCTTGCCAATATCCACAATCCCAATAAAGCCATTAATTTGTTTCCATTAACTGTTTGTACACCGGTCCAGTTCTTGATAGCGGTTAATAAAAACCCAGCGATTACCGCCATGGAATATCCAAATATCATTTCATGTGCGTGCCAAATAGAAGCAGGATAATAATTAAAAGCACTTAATTGAATGTTGAATAAATAGACAGCACCCCAAGCCAACATGGCAATCATGGAAAAGAGGGTTGCAGCGAGAAAGAATGGGCGAAACCCCAATGAGAAAAACGCCTGTGTTTTTTTCATAATAGTCAATTGTTAGTAAAATACCATTGTAACCCAGTATTCAAGGCTGAAATTGATTTAAGTCAACATCTCGATTATTATACCGTGTTCACTTTTAACAGAATTGTCTGTAGAATTAATAGTAATGACAATAAAACGATTAAACATCGGTATTCTTGCTCACGTTGATGCAGGTAAAACCACACTGACAGAACAGTTACTATTTACTACAGGCGCATTGCGAACCATTGGCAGTGTAGATAAAGGCACTTCTGCAACAGATAATTTAGAGGTAGAACGTGATCGTGGAATTTCTGTTAGATTGTCCACGGCTCAGCTTAATTATCAATCCTCATTGATTAATATCATCGATACGCCTGGCCACATAGACTTTTGTGCAGAAGTAGAGTATTCCTTGCGAGCAATGGATGCGGTTGTTTTACTCATTAATGCAGCAGATGGTGTGCAAGGCCATACCATTTCTTTGTTTAAAGCAGTCAAGCAATTGAAAATCCCCTGTGTATTATTCATTAATAAAATAGATAGGCTTGATGTGGATATCGATTCAATAGTTTTAGATGTTCATTCAAATTTAACCGATAAAGCACTGTTGTTGCAGTCTTTTATTGATCAAGAGATTGTTGCATTGTGGGATCGAAATAATCTAACAGATAGCATTGTAGAACAAATTGTTGAACAGGATGATGAGTTACTAGAAAAATATTTAGATAACCTGACACTGGATTTTAAGCAGTTGGATGAATGTTTGCAACAAGCCATATCGACATCAAATATATATCCACTATTGTTGGGCTCTGCAAAGAATAGTTTGGGGGTTTTGCCATTATTAGACCTGCTTGTAGACAAGCTTGCCTATCAACAAGCTGAGGATAACCAAACATTATCTGCTATTGTTTTTAAAGTTGAACACGATAAATCATTGGGGAAATTGGTGTACGTTAGGGTTTTTACTGGATCAATATTACCAAGAGATTCGATTGTAAATGTGACCAGAGCAGAAGAAAACCCTGAAAAAGTTGCACAAATAAAACACATGGTGAAGGGTAAATATGTAGACCTGCCTGAAATAATTGCAGGAGATATCGGCATTGTTAGTGGTTTGAGTTTAGCCAAAGTGGGTGATGTTTTGGGTGAAAAGGGAGCCATTGCAGAGCCAATTAGTTTGACTGTTCCTATGTTAACGGTTCAGGTGGAAATAAAAGACAAAACCCAAATCATGCAGTTAGTACAAGCGATGACAGAATTGTGTGATCAAGACCCTATGTTAGATATGCAATGGCTGCCTGATATTCGTGAATTGCACATTAGAATAACCGGTATGATTCAAGTAGAAATATTACAAAGTATTTTGCAACAACGTTATGGATTGATAACCGAATTTTCAAAACCCTCAATTATTTATAAAGAAACGCCATCGCAAAATGCATTTGGTTATGAACGGTATTGGATGCCAAAACCTTGTTGGGCCATCTTAAAATTATTAATAGAACCCACAAAAACAGGCAGTGGCGTCAGTTTTGAATCAAAAGTCAGTAGTAATGATGTGGCAGTAAAATACCAAAAAGAAGTTGAACAAACCATACCAAATGCATTAACTCAAGGTACAAAAGGTTGGCAGGTAACCGATTGTAAAATAACCCTGGTTGAAGGTGAAGACCACAATGTCCACTCACGATCTGGCGATTTTATTATTGCCACACCCATGGCATTAATGAATGGATTGGTCGAATCAGGAACCACATTATTAGAGCCGATATTGTCATTTACAATATTCGCATCACTTGATTTATTGGGAACCATAACAAGTGATATTACTAAAATGAGAGGCACATTTAATGGGCCAATTATTACACAAGATACTTTTGTTTTATCAGGAACTGTTCCCGCAGCCACATCAATGGATTACCCCATTGATTTGGCCTCAATCAGTTCTGGAAAAGCCAAATTTATTGCCAAATTGGATTCTTATCAACCCTGCAGTGATGAACTAGGACAAGTAACTGGATACCGAGGTGTCAACCCACTTGATCGAGACAAGTGGATACTTCAAGCCCGTGGGGCTTTGTAAAATCTAAATAATTATATTTGTAGGTTTAAACTCTATTTGCAACCCCGTATCATTCACTGCTGACCAATCATAGCCCAAAGAAATCAATTGCTCTTGGAAATAGACAAACGGTGTATTGTTTTTTAACCAAGTTGAGACATTGTTTTGTTGGAACAGGTTTTTAACAGTTTTGGTGTGTTTTGAGTTGATGGGTTTTAATTTTTGGCCGACCTGGTTAAATTTTATCACCAAATCTACATTCCCAGTTCCAGTATATTTAATGGCACCACAGTTATTTGGCAAAACAAAAGCTGTTTTGGTGTCCCATTGGAAAGTTAAATTAGGATTTATTAATTCATAGTTTTTCAAACAATAAATGGCTTGTTTCCAGCGCATGAGTTGAAAATATTTATTGCCATAATGTGGGTTTTTATCGGTGCCAGATTCACAAAAATCATGACACAGTTGCACAAAGGCTTTCTTGTCAGGAACGGGTAGATTTTTGCTGCTAAGCCAATGATACAGCAGGGTACTTTGTAAATGCGCTGGAACTGATTTTAATTGTTCGACATCTAAATGTTCATTATTAAAGTTCAGATAATGATTTAATAATTCTTCACTGTTATAAATATTTTCGCCAGTGCGACAAATGTTTCCTACGGCATTGGTTACTTGTGTATCCAATGTTGGGATAATTTCATTGCGCAAAAAATTCCTTCTGTAACTGTTGTCCAGATTTGAATCATCCTCAATCCAATTGATTGATTTGTTAATTAAATACTGTTTCAAATTATCAGCAGAATAATTGAGTAGAACTCGTGCTAAATGCCCATGATGAAAAGAACTGATTTCACGCATTCCGCTAAGACCGCTTAAGCCACTGCCTCTTAATAGTTTCAATAAAATGGTTTCAGCTTGATCACCAGCATGGTGTGCTGTTAATAATATTTCATTGGGGTTAATGTGTTTCTTGAAGGATTTATAACGGGCTTTTCTACAGGTATTTTCGCTACTGTCTGGTAAATCGTATTTTTCGGTGATTAAAGGAATATTTAAATTATCGCAGGTCATTTGACAGTGAGATTGCCACAAATCGGCCTCAGCATTCAATCCATGGTTAATGTGAATGGCTCGGACATTTTTAATTTTAGAGAATAAGTGTAACAATGCAGTAGAATCACTGCCACCACTATAAGCAACCAGATAGCTGGAACTATCTGGCAGTTTTTTTAATAATTCATCAATCTTCAGCGTCTTGGAATACGCCATAACTCATCAATCTTTTGTAACGTTTTTCAATCAACGTATCCATGTCGATTTTTTTCAATCTTTTTAACTCTTTACTGATGGCATCGCCCAATGATTCGGCAACTTGTTCAACATTTTTATGTGCAGACCCGAGAGGTTCTTCAATGACTTTATCAATCAGTTTTAATTTTTTCAGTTTATTTGAAGTAATCGATAATGCTTCAGCCGCATCACTGGCTTTTTCAGCACTGCGCCACAGTATAGAGGCACAACCTTCAGGTGAAATAACCGAATAAGTACTGTATTCAAGCATCATTGTGCAATCACCTACACCAATCGCCAATGCTCCACCTGAACCACCTTCACCAATGACTGTAGAAATTATGGGCACCCTTAAATCAGACATCACTGATAAGTTGCGTGCAATCGCATCATTTTGTCCACGTTCTTCAGCACTGATACCAGGATGTGCACCCGGTGTATCAATAAAAGTCAGAATAGGGATATTAAAGCGTTCAGCCATTTTCATTAACCTTAGGGCTTTTCTGTAGCCTTCAGGTCTTGGCATGCCGAAATTACGTTTAATTTTTTCTTTGGTTGAACGGCCTTTTTGGTGGCCAATCACCATCACTGGTTCACCTTTAAATTGTGCCAAACCGCCAATAATGGCAGGATCATCAGCAAAAGCACGGTCACCGTGTAATTCATCAAAACTTTCCATCAATAAATCGATATAGTCTTGTGTATAAGGCCTTTTTGGGTGACGGGCCAATTGGGTAATTTGCCAATCGTTAAGGTTAGAAAAAATTTGATGGGTTTTGTTTCTGAGTTTTTCTTCTAAACGTTGAATCTCATCATCAATGTTAATCGCATTGTCATCACTGACATTTCGGAGCTCTGATATTTTTGCTTCAAGTTCTGCTAAAGGCTGTTCAAACTCAAGATAATCGTTATTCATCAAATAATTTTAGATTTAAAAACAGATATTTTACGCAAATTAATGACTATCTGCCAGTTAATTGCCAATTTGTGGGTATAATAATCAGCCGACGAATACACTCTAAATAACTATGTTGATTACATTATCGCCCTCAAAAGGGCAAGACTTTGAACAAGCAGCCCCGACTAAAACACATACTGTACCCGATCAAATTGATGAAAGCGTGGTGCTGGCAAAGACCTTAAAAGGGTATTCAACTAAAAGAATTCAAAATTTGATGTCAGTCAGTGAAAACCTATCACAACTAAATCACCAAAGATACCAAGATTTTAACGTCCCATTCACTCCACAAAATGCCAAACAAGCCCTGTTTTCATTTGTCGGAGATGTTTATTCTGGAATAAATACCAGTAGTATGAATCAAGCAGATTTTGAATATGCGCAAGAGCACTTGAGAATTTTATCGGGCTTATACGGAAACCTAAAGCCGTTGGATTTAATTCAACCATACCGGCTTGAAATGAAAACAAAGTTAGCCACGAAAAAGGGCAAAAACCTGTACCAATTTTGGGGCAATAGCATTACAAACTTGTTAAATGAATCGTTAGAATCACAAAAAAACAAAGTGGTGGTTAATTTGGCCTCTCAAGAATATTGGAAATCAGTTAATACTAAGGAATTAAATGGCTCAGTATTGAATGTGGCATTCAAAGAAAACAAAGATGGAAAAAGCCGAATCATTGCACTTTATGCCAAGATTGCACGTGGCATGATGGCTGATTTTATTATTAGGAACCGAATCGAAACCATTGAAGGGATAAAAGATTTTAATTATGAAAACTATAAATTTGATGCCAAAGCTTCAACAGAAGATTTATTTGTGTTTTCTCGCAAACAACCCAAACCACTGGCCCAACAAAGAGCCGAGGCCAAAGCCAAAAAGAACGCCAAAAACAAAGCGGCATGAATGAATTTATAAAAAACATGCCCAAAGTTGAACTGCACATGCATGTGGAAGGCTCAATGGAAGCTGAAACTCTGTGGAAGTTGGCGCATAAAAACAATTATGCGATTGAATATAATAGCATTGAAGAGTTAAAAGCAGCCTACAAATTTAACAATCTAACTGAATTCATAGACATGTTTATGTTAGGCACTCGGGTAATTAAAACCGAGCAAGACTTGTATGATGTGTGCATGACTTATTTCGAAAAATGTGTCGAGCAAAACATTCGCCATACAGAAGTGCATTGTGATATTCGCACTTATGTGGATTATGGTTATCCTGCTGATTTTGTCATTAATGCACTAGATGCAGCCTTTAAAGATGCAAAACGTTTATATGGCATAACTGGTGGTTTTATGCCGTGTTTTATTCGCCATTTGGGCAACGATGTGGCATCAAAAGATTTGGATTTGATGTTGCCTTATAAAGACAAAATACTTGCCATTGGCTTATCAGCCGTTGAAGTGGGCTTTCCGCCTTCACTATTTAAGGACACATTTCAAAGAGTGCACGATGCTGGCATTAAAGTCATCGCCCATGCAGGTGAAGAAGCACCAGCAGATTACATATGGTCAGCCATAAAAGACATCAATGTGGCCAGAATTGACCATGGGATTCGTTGTTTAGATGATGAAAGATTAGTTGATTATTTGGTAGAAACCCAAATCCCTTTAACTGTGTGTCCCTATTCAAATGTGGCATTAAAAGTATTTAACGATATCTCAGAACATGTGTTACCCACCATGCTAGAAAAAGGCTTGAATGTCAGTATCCATTCCGATGATCCAGCTCACTTTAATGCTTATCTCACAGAAAATATCATAGGTATTGCAGATCACACTTCTGTGACTAAAACACAAATCATAAAAATGGCCCACAATGCCATCAATGGCAGTTTTGCTTCCGTTAAAAGAAAGGCAGAGTTAAGTAAGGAATTAAATGATTATGTGGCGAGATACACAGATTAAAACTTAATCAACATTCTATTCATACATAATTCAGTCCTAATTTTGCAATTAAAAGTCCTAAAAATGATAACAGCCTTTATTGTTTAATGACTAAAATGAGCAACATAGATTTGAATTATTATAATGATGATTCAATTATTAAGATTCCAAGAACTTTAATTTTTATTAGGAAAATGTAATGAGAATAATATTTAACAAAAAAATCAATATTAATATGATAGTCGTTTTATCGCTTATAATTAGCACCGTCAGTATTGCGAATAACCATGAAAGTGATTTTCCCATATCAAAAATCAATCAATCAATAGTCAATAAATCCTATAATGACAGACAGTTTGCAGATTTGTCATTAATTAATATAGATA
>CAJXVJ010000173.1 GCA_913061105.1 uncultured Alcanivoracaceae bacterium
GGCTCGGAGATGTGTATAAGAGACAGGTCGTATTAGAATGGAAATTGATTCAAAACCTGAAAAACTAGATCACCTTGAAAGAAAAATGATTCAACTTAAGATTGAAAGAGAGTCATTGAAAAAAGAAAAGGACAATGCTTCAAATAAACGCAGGCAGGAGCTGACAGACAGAATTGCGGACATGGAACGTGAATTTTCAGACCTCAATGAAGTTTGGAAAGCTGAAAAGGCAGCCGTGGCAGGAACAACGCACCTTAAAGAAGCATTAGAAGCAGCGAAAGCCGAATTAGAAACAGCCATGCGCTCAAATGATTATGAAAAAATTTCAAAGATTCAATACGGTGACATTCCAAAATTAGAAAAACAAATTGAACAAGCCACACATGCTGAACAAAAAGAGTTCACCTTGTTACGTTCAAAGGTTACGGAAGCTGAAATTGCTGAAGTTGTTGCCAAATGGACGGGTATTCCTGTGAATAAAATGTTGCAAGGAGAAAAAGACAAATTATTAAACATGGAAGAACACATACACAAAAGATTGATTGGCCAAAACGAAGCGGTTATATCTGTTTCTGATGCCATCAGGCGTTCACGCGCTGGATTATCTGACCCGAATCGCCCTGTTGGATCATTTTTATTCTTAGGCCCAACAGGTGTTGGTAAAACAGAATTGTGTAAATCATTGGCGCACTTTTTGTTTGATTCAAGTGACAACATGGTGCGTATTGACATGTCAGAATTTATGGAAAAACACTCTGTTGCCAGATTAATAGGCGCACCTCCGGGTTATGTTGGCTATGAACAAGGTGGTTATTTAACTGAAGCGGTACGACGTAAGCCCTATTCTGTAATTTTGTTAGATGAAGTAGAAAAAGCCCATGGAGATGTTTTCAATATTTTGTTACAAGTTTTAGATGATGGAAGATTAACAGATGGACAAGGCAGAACGGTTGATTTTAAAAACACAGTGATCATCATGACCTCAAATTTAGGCTCTGACATCATTCAAGATAAAATTGATCAACCTTATAATGAAATAAAATCATCGGTCATGCAAGTTGTTGGGCAACATTTTAGACCAGAATTTATTAACAGAGTGGATGACATTGTGGTTTTTCACCCATTAAGTAAAGACAATATCCGCAAAATTGCCGCCTTACAAATTAAATCTTTGGCAAAACGTTTGATTCCAAGAGAAATCATATTAAAAGTAGATGAATCAGCTTTGGATCACATAGGTGAATTGGGTTATGATCCTGTTTATGGCGCTAGGCCATTGAAACGTGCCATTCAAGATGTGCTTGAGAACCCATTATCAAAAGCCTTGTTATCAGGTCAGTTTATGAATGGTAACCACATTCAAGCAAGTTTTGAAAATGGTGAAATTCTTTTCAAAAAGTTGAATTAAATTTTAATTTGCCCATAATAGCGGTCAATTATTTATATCCTTATTAAATTGAGGGAATTTTATGCCAATCTACAAATACAAATGTGATGCCTGTGATGCAATCATGGAAAAGCTGCAGAAAATGAGTGATGCACCATTAACTTTGTGCTTGTCCTGTGGAAAAGAATCTTTGAAAAAACAAATTTCAGCTGCAGGATTCCGATTGAGCGGCACTGGATGGTACGAAACTGACTTTAAAACCAATGCTAAGAAAAACCTGACTGATTCAGGCAATACCAGCAAAAAGAAAGACAGCGCAGCATAATCATAGCTATAAATTATTCTACAGACTCAATGGTATTTTATTCATGAGTAAAATTTGTAGAATTAATAAAGCCAGTAAACTCAAACTAGCAAACAATAAAGCACGTAAAAAACGTTTTCTTTTTAAATCTCTTAACACCGATACTTTTAGTAATTCGTAAGCCAGTTCATCTTTGATGTTGATGTCATCTATCATATTTATGAAGCTATCAACGGAATCAATATCATTCGGATTGGGATAATACATGCCTTTGACATTGTTTCTGTTTCTCAAAATACTGGGTGCTAATTTTCTGGTAGGATAGAGTACAGAGGCAAACAAGACAATTGGCGCAAGCATTAAAAAATATTCCAGCGATGTTAAAATAACATTTGAATGAAGAAAACTCATGTCCATGAGTTTAGTTAACATACTAATGGTGAAAATATAACCAATCCCGACAATTTGGGCTTTGGTATCATAGGTTCTGATGTTGTCTTGGGCTTCTTTTAATGACGCATAAAGAAATGAGACTTTATCGTTTTTTTTATCCATTTCACGTCTCTTGTTTTTTGATAAAGTTAAATAGATCAGGATCGGCAAGATGAGAAGGAACAACACTGCTCATTGCCCGTGAAATATTTTCGATTCTACCTGGGTTAATTTTTTCCCAGTCTTGAAGCATCATTTTCAGAGCCTGTCTTTGTAAATTATCTTGTGACCCACATAAATTACATGGAATGATTGGATAACCCACCTGCTCTGAATAAGACTGAATATCCACTTCTGCACAATAAGACAATGGACGAATGACAGTGTGTTTGCCATCATCTGAAAACAGCTTTGGTGGCATTGACTTAAGCTTTGCCCCAAAAAATAGGTTTAAAAACAAAGTCTCAACTCGGTCGTCACGGTGATGACCCAACGCGATTTTTGTACATCCGTATTCTTCAGCAAATCCATACAGAATGCCTCGACGTAGACGTGAACACAGGCCACATGTTGTTTTGCCTTCAGGAATAATAGATTTTACAATGCTGTAAGTGTCTTGTTCAATAATATGGTATTCAACACCCAAAGCTTTTAAATACTCAGGCAAGATATATTCTGGATAACCTGGTTGTTTTTGATCTAGGTTAACTGCCAATATATCAAACTTAATCGGTGCTTTCTTTTGTAATAATAAAAGCATGTCAAGCATAGTATATGAATCTTTCCCACCTGATAAACACACCATTATTTTATCGCCATCTTCAATCATATTAAAATCGGCAATGGCTTTGCCCGTTAAGCGCTTGAGTTTTTGCTGGATTTTTGTTGGCTTCGTATCCACTTGTTGATTTATTGCTTGCATGTGCTATATTGTATGTTTCGTGGGTTGGAAGTAAATAAAAGAGTGCAAGAGTTTGAAATAAATAACCTAGAATTACAATTATTGGAGCTAAGAAGCGAACACCGTGACTTAGATGCCATAATCCATGAAATGATTGATAGCCAACATCCCGACCAATTGCGCATACAACGACTGAAAAAACGCAAGTTAAGACTCAAAGACAGTATTATCAGGATTGAGAGTTTATTAATACCTGACCTTGATGCCTGACAAAATTATTAATCTCACCTTATCTAAATTGCACGCCTTTGAGTGGTTTTTCTTTGTCAGTGGTATTGTAAAATTAATTGTTCAGTTTATGTTCATTTAAACTTGTTAATATAAAGATGACTAAAACAATTAAGGTAGATAACAATGAAAAAAACCATCAAAAACCTTACAATATTATTGGCATTCATAGCCACATTTACTGTATTTGCTGTCCCCGCAAAATTGACAAAAGTCACCCTTGAGAATACAGACAAATTCACTGATTTCAAAATTTCAAATAGAAACTCTAAGAAAGAAGCTGAAAGATTGGTTAAAGATTTAAAAAATCAAATTCAAAAATCAATCAATAAAAATTTACCCAATAATCAGAGCATGCACATCAATATTTCTGATGTTGACATGGCTGGCATGATATCTCCAATGCATGATATCAGGGAAATCAGAGACTCACTTGAAAAAAGTGTATTAGAGTTTGATTTTACGCTTTATGATGAAAATGGAAAAACCATCAAACAAGATAAAGTGGTTTTAGTAGAAAAATTTGTCGACACTAAATCTTTAAAACTTAACCGTTACCGCAACACTTACTTTAAATATGAAATGGTTATGTTTTCAAAATGGTTGAAAAAAACGTTTAAAACCATGTAAAAACAACCTGACAACCAAGCAAATAAAGGCTCTTGGAGTACTCTCCCTAAGATTCGACTCTCTCACCTCTTCAAGGGCCTTTTTAAATTCCATTAATTGTTTCACCAAATCTCTATTTACGTATTTACCTTTACATTACTCTAAAACAGATGAATCACAAAAAATAATTAAAAATCATTTGCAAATACGAATGATTATCATTAAGATTAAATCTGATGGTTTCCTCGACTATCAGTTAAGTAGTAAACGCTGTAAGAGAACAACGGTTTCATAATACAATTCACTCCCTTTCTATGTATGCCCCGTTGTTCTTTTATGGTTTTTTAAATTCGATCTTTGGTAGTGAGTAAAAATGAATAACAACTATAAACTAACATTAATTAAAAAGAGTAATCAGACTTGCCTTCAATTGAGATATAAAACACAAGTTGTTAGAAATTGGTACGGAAGATTCGCTGAGCTTATTTTTAGTAATACATTGAATATAAAACAGGCTTATACACAAAACCAACACAGTCTTTATTTCACAAAATATCAGATACAATCATTATTTACAGAAATCACATGTTTGTATCAATTTATTAATTACCAATTAAAAATTGATAAAGACCTGGTATTAGAAAATTTTCCAAATAAGACATGCCATGTTGCCGAGTATTTATTATTTCAAATAAGAATTAATCCAATACACATGGCACATGACGATTTGCTGTTTTATTTTTTAGAAGAGCATAACCACTATGATATTTCAATTTTTGACAAAGGCATAAACTTATTGGTTGGAAATAACCTCATTCAAATGATTATTACCGATGATGGCGAACAGTTTTTTGATAAAAATAGCAAACCCCATGATCATATTTACTTTAAAGAACATAAAACACTTGTAGATTGTAGCAGCGAGATATCTAACATGTTCTCAGGAATCAAATTAGTCAATCAACCAATTCAAAAGCTTGGGAATGTATATACGATAAATAATGAAATATTTTAATGTTTTTGTTGATAATGATTCTCATTACCATTAATATGCACACATAAACAATGAACATACATTGTGTCTGTTCGACATTTTTAATATTTAGGAAAATACAATGATAAAGAAAAAACTATTGGTCACAGCTTTAATCGCATGTGGTCTTGGTAATGCCAATGCTGAATCCACACCAAGTGTAGAAGAAATGTGGAAAATTATTCAGCAACAGCAAAAAGTAATTGAACAACTACAATCACAAATTAGTAACAATACTAAACAAGTAGATGCTCAAAAAATAAGCACAGAGCAAACAGCTCAAGCAGTAGAAATTATCAGTGAAAACTTAGACGATACATCAACACAATCCGAATCAAAGTATAAATTTGGTGGCTATGGTGAATTACATTATGGCAATACGGATTCAGGAAACAGTGTAGATTTTCACAGATTTGTACTGTTTAATGGCTATGACTTTAATGAAAACACACGGTTTTACTCAGAATTAGAAGTAGAGCATGCATTGAGTGGTGATGGAAAACCTGGTGAAGTAGAAGTAGAGCAAGCTTATATTGAGCACCGTTTAAGTGACACAACTAAGATGACAGCAGGTATATCATTGGTACCAGTTGGTATACTTAATGAAACGCATGAACCCGATACTTTTTATGGCGTAGAACGCAATAATGTAGAAAAAAATATCATTCCAGCCACATGGTGGTCTGCTGGCCTCGGTTTTTCTCAAGAGGTTAATAATAGTTTTGGTTACGATTTATTTGTTGGCGATGGTTTGTATGTACCAACTGAAGGATCAAAAGCATTTTTAATCCGTTCTGGTCGACAAAAGGTTGCAGAAGCAACAGCTAATGATGGATCGATTACTGCACGTGTCAGATTTAACCCAAGTAACAATTTACAATTAAATGCCAGTTTCCAATACCAGCAAGATGTCACTCAAGGTGAGTTAGGTGTTGATGCGACATTATTTGAAGCCAATGCACAATACAATATCAATGGATTTGGATTAAAGGCATTGTACGCCCGTTGGGATTTAGATGACAAGGTTAATGAAATAGCAGCTGGACGTGAACAACAAACCGGATACTTTATAGAACCTTCCTACCGTTTTGGAGAGGGCAATCAATTCGGAGTATTTGCCAGATATGCTAATTGGGATAACAATGCTGGTGATGATAACTCGGATGATGCGGTTAAACAAATGGACATTGGTTTTAATTACTGGTTAACACCAAGAGTGGTATTTAAAGCCGATTATCAAGACCAGTCTGGTGCAAAAGATGATGATGGTATACACTTAGGAATGGGATATTCATTCTAAAATATCATATGAGTAAAACAGACAATTATCAAAAAAGTAATAATGACAATAAAGGAATTTTGAACTTCAAGATTCCTTTGTTGTTTACTTGTCTGTTATCTATGTGTTTTGTCAATCTGACTTGGGCTGAAAGTAATCAACCAATAAAAGACTTTATCGGCCATCAATTTGCTGTTGAAACCCCAGCTCCACAAAGAGTTTGGATTAACAAAGACAGAAAGAAAGAAATCTCAAAGCAAATTAATCCAAGCACATTAAAACTCAGTTACCGTTATTGGCAAAAAGATGATAAAACCGTATGGATACTAAATGAAATTGGTAAAGAAAGAGACATAACTACTGGAATAGTCATTAAAAACAACCATGTGCAAAAGGTTGAAGTCTTAGTTTATAGAGAATCACGTGGCGGCCAAGTCCAGAACCCCAGATTTACCCAACAGTATTACCAAAAAAACAAACAATCAAACTTTACTAAAGAAATTGACAGCATCAGCGGAGCAACACTTTCAGTTAATGCCTTAAATAAGCAAGTAAAGCTGGCATTTATGTTAAATAATTATTTAGCAAAAGATATAAAAACTAATGGTGATGATTAATGAGAACCCGAAAATTTATTCGTAAATTTCACAGGTGGGTTGGACTAATCGCTAGTCTTTGGTTGTTGGTATTGGCATCAACTGGGTATTTATTACAGCATTCTCAACAATGGCAATTAGATAAATATTATATCAATAATTCATTAATCCTTAATGCTTACGGAATTGGCGAACAATTTATTGCATTCCAGCAAGACAATCAGCAATTAATGCAACTTGATAAACAAATAATACAAAATGAAAAACCCACAATCAAATTAGCAGAGAACATAAATTCTGCCACTTATTATCAAAATAACTGGGTGATAGCGACAAACACACAAATACATTGGATAGATAATTCAGGACAAATCTTACAAAGTTTAGATGAAATGGATCAGATTAATGTCCCAATAGATAAAATAGGCACACACAATCAAAATTTGGTCTATTTAAGCAATGATAAAATCTACACAGTAGAAAACCTAAGCATTGTTCAAGATATCATCCAAAATACACAATGGCCTAAAATTACAACCAATGTTCAATTAAAAAATAAAGCCATCTTATTAACAAGCCACAACTACTTAACAGCTGAACAGATGATATTCGACATTCATGCCGGCATAACAACCCCAAGCATCCTAAATGACATTGCAGCCATATCATTGATTATTCTATCCTTATCGGGAATATTTTTGTTTTTTAGAAAAAGAAAAAGAAACCGCCCCTAAAACAAAAAATACAGTAAAATACCCAATCCAAAAGCGCTTGTAGCTCAGCTGGATAGAGTATCGGCCTCCGAAGCCGAAGGTCATGGGTTCGACTCCCATCAAGCGCGCCATTTTTTTTGGATGATATCACCACACAAGTGTCCAATCTCAGCACTTAAAAAAGATTCAGTTACAATGTGAAAGATCATTTTTTTAAGCACTGACCTTGAACACTTCTGTAGCAATCTCAACCAAAAAAACAAGTTATTAATATAGAATAATTGAAATCGCTAATTTAATTAACAATAATTTTTTTGACACAATCTTAGCACTTAAAAAAGATTCAGTTACAATGTGAAAGATCATTTTTTTAAGCACTGAC
>CAJXVJ010000174.1 GCA_913061105.1 uncultured Alcanivoracaceae bacterium
AACCAAGGCTGTGTTGGCGACTGCCATTTAATGTGTTTGTAAACTTGGCCTGTGGCTTTTGGTTCAACTGGAATATCTGCGACAAAATCGCCCTTTTCCCAACTGCCCCAATATTTTTTAACCATTTCAAAAGTCGCTTCTGGCTCAACATCACCAACAACGATTACTGCTATTTTTTCTGGCCTATACCATCTGTCAAAAAACACTTTTGAATATTCCATTTGATTTGGCATGTCATCAATGTCTTCAATAAACCCCATTGTGGTGTGTTTGTATGTGTGCTTTTTAAACGCCGTATTGCGAATTGTTTCGCGTAATTTAGAAAAAGGATTGGCACTGTTTTTGAGATACTCGCCTTTGACTGCCAAAGCTTCAGTTCTAAATTCTGCTTCTGAATAAGTCAAATTCTGAAATTTATCTGCCTCTAACATCAACAACATTTCCAAATCATCTTTGGTTAAAGTGGTGTGGTAATTAGTATAATCATCCGTGGTATAAGCATTTTGATCTGCCCCTGCATTCTTTAACATTTCACCGTATTGCTCAGCTGTATAGTTATCTGTTCCGTGAAACATCATGTGCTCAAAAAAGTGCGCAAAACCAGATTTTCCTTTTTCCACTTCATTTCTTGATCCAGTCTGCACTGGAATTTGAACGGTAACAACATCAGGATAATCTGTCTTGACAACAATCACTCTTAAGCCATTCTCTAGATCACGCATTAAGTATGGCATACTAAACACTTTGTTGTCAGATGCAGCTGATTTTTTAGCCTCGTTAGCTGCAAACCCATCTTGTGAAAAAGCCGTAAAAACCAACACAAGTGATAAACTAATAAAAGTCCTAATTCCAAACATTCAATTTCTCTAATATAATAAATTCGCACAATTCTAAACCCTTAATTCCAACTAATCAATAGGAATTAAGTCACTATTTATTTTATTCCTTGAATAGCCCCATCAATTAAGTTAACATTTCGCACCCATTGATAAGGTGGCCGAGTGGTTGACTAAATCGTATGGATCGATTTGAACGATCTTTAGATCGGCACGAAGTGCGTAAGGCAGGATGCCTGGAGTTAAGCGCGCGCCTAGTTGTGGTTCATAAGGAATAACAAAGAAAGACAAAGTTAAAATATGGTGAGGTGGCCGAGCGGCTGAAGGCGCACGCCTGGAAAGTGTGTAAACGGCAACGTTTCGAGGGTTCGAATCCCTCCCTCACCGCCATTATTCAAACTAGCCCTTTTGGGTTGTGTTTTAATAATGCTGTTAGCGTAGGTATGAGAACCCGATAAGAGGGTTCGACAAAATTGACGGGATCAATTTTGAACAGTCGAAGACTGGCCCGAAGGGTGTAGGACAGGATGTCCGAAATCAAAATCGTCAGGAACGATTTTCACTGCTTAGCACCCGTATGGCGTAAGGCAGGACGCCTGGAGGTACATCCCTTCCTCACCGCCATTATATATTCAATCAACCCTGCAACTTATCATGCAAAACAACAATAGTATGACCTTTTACTGCCAGATTACCTTGTTCTTCTAGATCCTTTAACACTCGTCCCGCCATTTCTCGCGAGCAACCCACAATTTTGGCTATTTCTTGTCGTGAAATTTTTATTTGTGTGCCATCAGGGTGGGTCATAGAATGGGGTTCTTTGCATAAATCCATTAATGTTCTTGAAATTCTTCCTGTCACATCAAGAAATGCCAAACGGTGTACTTTCCTACTTGTTTGTAATAATCTGTGGGTTAATTGTGTGCCAATATAATAGAGAATTTGCGCAGAATCTTCTTTCAAATCACTCAAAAATAAATTGCCTAATCTTTGATAGCCGATTTCAGCCAATTCGGAGTTCTCTTTAGTTTTTACCATGACTTCACGGCGTTCAGTGCTCATAAACAAACCCATCTCACCAATAAAATCACCGGCATTAAGATAGGCTAAAATCAATTCTTTGCCTTCATCGTTTTCATAAGAAATCGTGACTGATCCAGATATGATGTAATACAGGGTATTGGCCAAATCTCCAGGTCGAATTATGGTTGTTTTTTTGGGAAACTTCCTTCTGTGACAACAAGAAAGAAAACGGTTTAAGGCCTCTACATCTAATTTGAAAAAATTGGTATTGTGCACTCTTTCACCAATATATAACTCATCAGAACCTGGTCCTTGATTAAATATATTGTCTCCCATATCCCATTACTCTATTTAAGTGAAAGACTAATAATACATTTATAACTGCTTAATATCCATATAAATCAGACTTCTTAATGTGTTATGGAGATTTTCTCTTACACTAAATACAGAGATGGAATAAAATAGCCTTTTTTTTAACGCTTATTTAACATGTCACTTAAATTATACAATACCAAGACTGGACAAAAACAGAAATTCACTCCCATATCACCTGATAACGTGACCATGTACTTGTGTGGGCCCACTGTTTATAATTTAGCCCACATCGGCAATGCCAGACCGGCTGTAGTATTTGATGTCTTATATAGGTTACTTAAACACCATTTTCCTAAAGTCACTTATGTAAGAAACATTACAGACATTGATGACAAGATTAATAAATCTGCGTTAGAACAAGGCGTTAATATTAAAAAATATTCAGAAAAGTATGCAAAAATTTACAATCACGATATAGAACAACTCGGAGTTTTGCCACCAGATATTGAACCTTATGCAACAGCTCATATTCCTGAAATCATTGCTATGATCAAAGGATTGATTGAAAAAGGCCATGCTTATGAAGCCGAAGGACATGTTTTATTTGCTGTTGATTCCTATGAAAATTATGGACGCTTATCGAATCGCAACCTCGAAGACATGATTGCTGGAGCACGTGTAGAAGTGGCACCTTATAAAAAACACCCAGCAGACTTTGTCTTATGGAAACCTTCTGATGAGCAATTACCAGGATGGGGAAGTCCATGGGGACGTGGTCGCCCTGGATGGCACATTGAGTGTTCAGCCATGTGTAAATCACATTTAGGTGACACCATTGATATACATTGTGGTGGCCGAGACTTAGTATTTCCCCATCATGAAAACGAAGCTGCTCAAAGTTGTTGTGCCAATGAAACAGAAAGCTTTGCCAATTATTGGGTACACAATGGAATGATCAATATGGGTAATCAAAAAATGTCAAAATCATTGGGTAACATTTTATTGATTCAAGATGTGGCTGCACAATACAAAGGCGAAGTGATTCGCTGGTTAATATTGAGTGCACAATACAGACAATCAGTAGATTGGTCTGATGATTCAATCCACAAAGCGAAGAAAACCATTGACAGAATTTATGCTGTCTTAAGGGATAACGTTGATGTCCAAGCCACTGTACAATCCTCAAATATACCGCAACCAGTCATTGAAGCCCTTAATGATGACTTAAATACGCCTGTTGCTTTTGCTGAAATAAACAAAATTGCCAAGCTTTTGGCCAAAGCAGAAACAATCGAAGAAAAAACCAAATTCAAATCTGCTTTGTTAAGTACAGGAGAATTGTTAGGCTTCTTTCAGCAAGAGGTTGAATCGTGGTTTAAATCAGATGACATTGATAAAGATAAAATAGAAGCTTTAATTGCAATGAGAGATGATGCACGTGCCAATAAAGACTGGGCTAAATCTGATGAAATCAGAGATGAGTTATTGGCCATGAATGTTGTGCTAGAAGATTCAGGCAAAGGCACAAGATGGAGTGTCAAATCATGAAAAGTCAACAAGAGATCATAGAAGATTTTGAGATTTTTGAAGATTGGATGGAGAAATACCAATACCTAATCGATTTAGGCAAAGATTTAGACAAACTAGAAGATCACGAAAAGACAGATGAAAATAAACTACAAGGTTGTCAATCTCAAGTGTGGATTGTTCATCAATTGGTTGATAACAAGCTCATTTTTAAGGCCGAAAGTGATGCGGCAATAGTGGCTGGATTAGTGGCTTTGGTATTGAGTATTTATTCAGGAAAATCTCCACAAGACATCATAAACACTGAACCAAACTTTATAAAAGAAATTGGACTGAATCAGCACCTCTCATCCACCAGAAGCAATGGACTGTCTTCCTTATTAAATAAGATTAAAGAAGTGGCTCACAATCATTCCCAATAATGATTAATTGAGAAACCAAGGTAATCTAAGTCTTCATTGATAAACTGTCCATAGGGCGATTTACCACCATAGTATTCAAACATAAATTGCAATGGCCTATCAAGAAAACCTGAATACTCAATTCCTGCCTTAATGCTAGAATTGACATGCCAATCTGTTGCTTCCCATGCTTTTAAATCAATCCCAAAAAGCGGAGTAAACCATTGGCGCTTACTGCCTTTGTATTGTAAACCTGTTTGTAATTGAAATTTATCTAAATTACCAGGTTCTGATCTGACTATTGCACTGCCACCAACATATGCTCCCCATTGATTCATTTGGCGGTAAGCCAATAAATCCACTGTTTCATAGGATAAATTCAACCTTTCTTTTAAATATTCAGGATTATCAATCAGAAATTCGTCACCCAAATGTGTGCTTTTATGCGTGTACCTAAACCTTAAATAACCGTAATCAAAAGATTTAACCAATTCACCACCAAACATAAAGTCTGTATTAATTAATGCACCACCACGGTTATTGCGGGTGTCTAATTCATCGACATCAAATTGAGATTTTATTAATGCAATAAAGTTAAAATCAACAGAGCTGTTAGAATCATTGTATTCAAAAGTCTTAAATTTTAAACGTGTTCCTACTCCCAAAAGTATGGCACTAATTTCTTTGTCTAAGAAATCCAGTTTACCCAATGAACCAAAGATTCGTGGTTCTTCCAAATCAGCAACTAGAACAGGCATTGCATTGGATTTTCTGTCCTGTTGAGTATTGTCCTTATCAATAACAGCGACAATGGCGTCATAACACAACAACCTCTCGGTGTTATCACTAATAAGACGGCAGTTATTTATGGATTCTTTAGGTGATTCCGTTTGTGAATAAACAGACATTGAAAATAACAAAACACTGATTGCTAATTTATATTTCATTGATGGGCTCAATTCTTTAGTTAAGATATCATCTTATATAAGGTCAAAAATTATAATTGCCATTAAAACAACTTATCTTTTCAAAATTATAAATCACAATCTCGATCATAGAGGTCATCTAATCTTTCGGTGATATCATCCAACGATTCTTCAAAGTCATCTCGTTCCATGTCTTCCCATGCAATTTCCAAATCCTGAATCCATGCACTCAAACGTTTGTCATTCTCGACACTGGCAACTGTATTCAATGCTGAAGTTAAATCTCCTAAAGCAAAGTCAATACCACTATTTACACCAATGGAACTTACATCTTCAAGTTCTCCTGCTAAATCGTCGAGAACTTCTGCCAATTCATCTAACTCATCACAACTTAATCGCGCATTGACTGGTAAACTAACAATTAAACTCATAAAAAATAATACCAAATACATGCTTTTCATCTTTTCTCACCTACAATATTAAAACTACAATAAAAACTAAGCTTGCTAAAGCTCCCTATTATATGCAATCATATCACAGGCTGCGTCAAATCCAAATATTTGAGAAACATTAAATATGCTGTAGAATCTTATTAAGCAATGATTAATCAAAGCCAGCAGAAAATATTTGTCCAGCATGCCCAAAATCAGGTTTAAACAAAGTAAATTCTAACAATGGTGAAATGGCATAGCCATTAATAGCTTGATTATCAACAACATACCACCTTCCAAACAATGTTTTTCCATTGTATGAATCTGAACTCGGCAATTCTATACTTAATGAAACATGACCATCATTATTGCCTGATAACAAGGTTTTAGTTGTATATATGATTGCACTTTCTACATCTGGCAACTCATCTGTTCCTGGATCTAGTGTTGAAACCACGAAAATTGATTCTGCACCTGGCAATGCATTCTCAAGAGCCAAAGTAAAACTTTTATTTCCCAGTAGTGGTGGTTGGTTTGAATAGATGAATGGTATTTTTGAACCCGTTCCAGCAACTCCTTCACCCGAGATAATGGCTAATCTGTCACTTTCTGAAAACAATAATGGACTTTCAAATGGGCCAGTTTCATTTGTCACTCTCACATCTGTCAATGGCCTTCTTAAAAATGCCAACAGGGAATTTTTTTGATTTTGGTTTAAATTTAAAGGCCTTATTCTTGGATCTAAATTTGGATTACTGAAATCTCCTCCTCTGTCATAAAAATCAACTACTTGCTCCAATGTTGAAAAGGTGCCGCTGTGCATGAAAGACGCCCTGTTTTCTAAATTTCTTAATGGCGGTGTTTTAAACCTGCCCATGTCTGGTATTTGGCCTGTCACTGCAAACCTGCCTTCATCCTCATTGTTTGGACTGACACCAATATTATGAAAATTATTATCAGACATTAGAGCACCTGTGTGGCAACCAATACACTGTGAGGCAGCAAACACAGCCTGTCCCGCTCTTTCTTGTTGGGTTAATGCATTGGCATTTCCGTTTATACTTTGATCAAAAGGAGTTTGGTTTGAAAACAAGGAACGTTCATAACTGGCAATTGCCATGGCAATTTTTGATGCAGTAATTTCTGTATTTCCAAAAGCGCTCTCAAATAATTGATAATAACTCTGTGATCCAACCCAATTGACAATATCATTAGGAACTATGGGTGATAAGGCCAAAGGTGATGACCGTTCTATAGATGTAATGACATCTTTCCATGTTCTACCGGTATGGGCCATTTCTGTAGAACTGACTGGTGGACCCAACACTTGGGCTTCTAAAGCTGCGCCAGAAGGCAATACCGTCTCATTTGTAATGGGGTCAATTAATTGATCACCTGCTCGACCATCCCAGAACAAACTATTGGCATAACCAGCATTGATAGCCGAAGGTGCTTTTCTGCCAGTTACTTGTGATTCGTATCCAAAAACAAGGTTGTGTTGATAATCCCCTGTTGAATTTGTTTCTGCAACACCTGGCGAACCAGTAATATCATCTGCTGTGTTAAATAGGTTGTCAAGACCAGGGTTTTTAGCTAACGGATTATTCACATTTGAGCGAGGATCTGTTCCTCCACTGCTCATGATATGACAAGATGCACAGGCCACTGTTTTAGTTGATGACATCTGCTCATCCCAATACAGCACTTTTCCTAACATGACTTTATCAAATGTTGATTCATTACCCACAGGGTCTAATGGGGCAGGCAGTGGATTAATTGGAGGTGGTGGTGGATTTTGAGCCCAAACATGGGTTGTAAACAAGAGTAATACAAAGAGGTTTTTCATTTGATTGACCAACAATTTAATATGAGCTTTCATAATAATGAATAATTATGTACGCAATAAGGATGAATTATGAAAGTTATCTTATTGTTTTGTTAAATAATAAAAAAGCCCCGAAGGGCTTTTGTTTTAAACTAGAAAGACAATTCATAATTAATCTTGATCTTTATTTTCTCTATTTTTCTTGCGTCTTTCCATCTGTTTCCTCATTTTTTTCTTAGAACGTTTTTGTGCTTTTTCACGTTTTTTATGCTTTTGTTCTAAGAGTTCCATTTGCTCAGCTGAAAGAACATTGGATAACTTTGCTTTTGTTTCAGCATGTATCGCATCTTTTGCTGCTTTCATACTTTCTCTTTGATCTTTCATAATGGCTTCAAAACTTTTTTGTTGTGCTTCAGAAAGATTTAAATCATTCGTTCTTCTTTCTCTCATTTTTTGACCTTTATGGCTACCGCCTTTATGACAATCTTCATTGTCCTTTTCACACGGACCTGCATATAAAGAAGAACTTAATGATAGGATTAACGACATAATAATTAATTTTGTTTTCATGGTTTATACCCTGTCTCTTATACACATCTGACGCTGCCGACGATCTACTCTGTGTAG
>CAJXVJ010000175.1 GCA_913061105.1 uncultured Alcanivoracaceae bacterium
AGATTTCTGCCTGTCTCGTGGGCTCGGAGATGTGTATAAGAGACAGACAAAAGACAGTCCTAAACACACGCCCATGATGCTTCAGTATTTGAAGATAAAAGCTGATTATTCTGATATGTTAGTATTTTATCGCATGGGTGATTTTTATGAATTGTTTATGCAAGATGCCATTGATGCTGCTAAATTATTAGACATCACACTCACTTATCGCGGGAAAACGGGTGATAACCCTATTCCCATGTGTGGTGTACCCTATCATTCTGTCGATCCTTATTTAGCCAAACTGGTAAAGTTGGGTCGTTCGATTGCCATCTGTGAACAAGTGGGTGATCCGAAAACCTCCAAAGGACCGGTTGAACGTAAAGTCATGCGCATTATTACACCTGGCACTGTTACAGAAGAAGCCTTAATGGATTCTCGCAGTGAAAGTTTATTGCTTTCTGTTTTTAGTGGGAAAAATGGTTATGGCCTAGCAACCTGTGAACTCAGTTCTGGTCGCATTGTAGTGATTGAGGTAGATAATAAAGAAACCTTATTGGGACAAATTGAACGATTGGCTCCTAGTGAAATTTTAATAGAAGAAAACCATGCTTTGTGTGAAGAATTGGCACAATATCCTGTCAATCAACGTCCAAGTTGGGACTATGACAAAGACACAGCCTTATTAACCTTAACCAAACATTATAAAACCCAAGACTTAAAAGGCTTTGGGATTGAAGGCAATTCGCTAACCATAAACGCACTGGGTTGTTTGTTCAATTATATTGTGCATACTCAAAAAGCCGTGATGAAACACATACAACCGATTCAAACTGAATTGTTGAATGAGTTTTTACATTTAGATGCAAGCACCCGTAAAAATTTGGAAATTGAAACCAATAACAATGGTGGCGATGAACACACATTGTGTCAATTAATGGACACTTCTACAACAGCAATGGGGTCAAGACAATTGCGGCGTTGGATCAAACAACCCCTTCAAAATCGTCTAAAATTAAATGCACGCCTCAGTGTGATTTCAACATTAATAGAACAAGGCATTGTCTTTGATTTACAAGAGATATTTAAAGGCATTGGTGACATAGAAAGAATCAGTACACGAATTTCGATGTTAACTGCCAGACCCAGAGACTTGGTTACATTGTCCTATTCATTGAAACAAGTTCTTGAATTAAAACAATCAATTAGCAGCATTAAAGATAAGGAAATATCTGAACTAGATCAACAACTTGGAATACACAGTAAAATCATTGATCTAATTGAGGTTGCCATAAAAGAGAACCCACCTGTCATTATTCGTGATGGAGGTGTTATTGCTGATGGTTATGACAAAGAATTGGATGAATTACGTGCCATAAGCACAGATGCCAGCCAATACATGCTAGATTTTGAGCAACGGGAAAAAGATGACAGTGGCATTTCTGCCTTAAAAGTAGGATACAATCGCGTACATGGTTATTACATAGAAATTTCAAAACTGCACTCTGATAAAGCCCCTGAGCATTATATTCGTCGTCAAACTTTAAAAGCCGTCGAACGTTATACCACTCCTGAACTTAAAGTCTTTGAAGACAAAGTCTTGAGCTCAAAAGAAAGGTCTCTGGCCTGTGAAAAAGCCATTTATCAAAACTTATTAGAATCCTTTGCTGATAAAATTCAAAATCTACAACAAACTGGGCATGCTGTAGCTAAGTTAGATGCATCAAACACATTGGCAGAGCGCGCCATGACCTTAAATTTTAATCGTCCTAAACTGTGCGAAGACCATTGCATTGAAATTAATCAAGGCAGACATCCTGTTGTTGAACAAATTCAAAACACCCCTTTTGAACCCAACGATATGAATTTAAATAATAAGACCCAAATGCTAATCATTACAGGTCCAAACATGGGTGGTAAATCAACCTACATGCGCCAAAACGCCTTGATTGTATTACTCGCAAGTATCGGCAGTTATGTACCAGCACAATCAGCTAAAATAGGAAAAATTGATCGCATATTCACCCGAATTGGCGCAGGTGATGACCTCACCAAAGGCCGCTCGACTTTTATGGTTGAGATGACTGAAACAGCCAATATTTTACACAATGCCACTGAAAACTCATTGGTCTTGATGGATGAGATTGGACGCGGCACATCAACTTATGATGGACTATCCTTAGCACAAGCTTGTGCCTTGCATTTGGCCCAAGTTAATAAATCTTTCACTTTGTTTGCCACCCACTATTTTGAAATCACAGCTTTTGCGCAAGAAATTAAAAACATGGAAAATGTGCACTTAGATGCAGTTGAACATGATGATACCATTGTGTTTTTACACTCAGTCAAAAAAGGCGCTGCATCACGATCTTATGGATTACAAGTAGCAGCTTTGGCCGGAATTCCCAGTAAAGTATTACAAAGTGCCAAGAAAACACTGGCAATTTTAGAACAAGGCAACAATTCAGAACCCGTACCAGTTCAAACTTCCTTTTTTGATCAAATGCCAGAAGACAGTGCTGTTGAAAAAGAATTGAAACAAATCAATCCAGATGATCTTACTCCAAGACAAGCCTTAGATTTGTTGTACCAATTAAAAAAATTAAGCCCTTAAAAACAACAGAGTAAACTTATGATTGAAATTCATTTGCACCATTTGTTTGTTAGATAATTATTCCAAGTCATAATTAGGTGTTTTTACTTGAATAATATTAAGCTGTCCTTATATTGTCTGCATCTTAAAAATTACATTTATTTATTATGGCTAAAAAAGAAAATTTACAATTTCAAACCGAGGTCAGTCAATTATTACAATTGATGATTAACTCGCTCTATTCAAACAAAGAAATCTTCCTGCGTGAACTTTTATCTAACGCAAATGATGCTTGTGACAAGCTCAGGTTTGCAGCATTGGCTGATGATTCTTTAAACGAAGGTGATACAGAATTAAAAATTGAAGTAGATTTTGATACAGATGCTCAAACTGTGACCATTCGTGATAATGGCATAGGCATGACACGTGATGAAGTGATTGAAAACATTGGTACCATTGCAAAATCTGGTACTAAGGAGTTCATGAGCAAACTTACAGGTGATGAAGCCAAAGATTCACAAATGATTGGGCAATTTGGTGTGGGCTTCTACTCTGCATTTATTGTGGCTGATAAAGTCACGCTTAAAACCCGTAAAGCGGGTGAAAAATCTGGTGTAACTTGGGAGTCTACCGGCGAAGCTGATTTTTCAATTGAAGAAACAAAAATAGAAAACAAAGGCACTGAAATTACATTGCATTTGAAAGACGATGAAAAAGAATTTGCTGCTGAATTTCGTTTGAAATCAATCATCACAAAATACGCTGATCATTTATCGTTACCAATCTATATGCTTGAAACCACAGAAGTTGAAAGCGAAGAAGATGACAAGGATGACAAAGAAGATGAAAACAAAGAAAAAGCCACAGTAACCGAATGGAAACAAGTCAATAAAGCCCAAGCTTTGTGGACCATGTCAAAAAATGACATCAAAGATGAAGATTACAAAGAGTTTTACAAAACAGTTTCACATGACTGGAATGATCCATTAACTTGGGTTCATAGCCAAGTAGAAGGTAAGTTTGATTACACTTCATTGTTGTATATCCCTGGTAAAGCACCATTCGATTTATGGGAACCTGAAGCCCAACACGGTTTAAAGTTGTATGTACAACGCACATTTATCATGGATGACAGCAAAAACTTATTGCCAAGATATTTGCGTTTCATCAAAGGTGTGATTGATTCTAATGATTTGCCATTAAATGTGAGCCGTGAAATATTACAAAGCAACAAAGTGATTGATTCTATCAAACGCGCTTCTACTAAGAAGATTTTAACTCTTCTAAAAAGGATGGCCAACAGTGATGCCGCTAAATACCAAGAGTTTTGGAATGAGTTTGGCACTGTCATGAAAGAAGGCGTACAAGAAGACCACAGCAACAAAGAAGAGTTATCTAAGTTGTTGCGTTTTTCTACCACTAACAATGATGACAAAACACAAAACGTTTCATTAGAAGAGTATTTATCAAGAATGGGTGCCGAGCAAGAGCACATTTATTACATCTCTGCTGAAAGTTATAACACGGCTAAAAATAGCCCACATCTAGAAGTATTTAAGAAGAAAGACATCGAAGTTGTTTTATTGCATGATCGCATTGATGAATGGTTAGTCAATGGTTTAACTGAATTTGATGGCAAAAAACTACAATCAGTAGCCAAAGGTGATTTAGATAAGCTGGACACTGAAAAAGACAAAAAAGCCACTGAGAAAGCAGAAAAAGACAACAAAGAAGTGATAGAAAAAATGCAAACAATCTTAGCAGATAAGGTTGATAAAATTAAAATTTCTTCGCGCTTGACTGATTCTGCAGCTTGTATTGTGTTAAACGATCAAGACATGGCTTTATACATGCAACAATTGATGAAACAAGCGGGTCAATCAGTTCCAACCAGCAAACCAACATTAGAAATCAATATTGATCATAAGATATTTAAGAAAATACAAGAAGAAAAAGACGATGATAATTTTTCTGATTGGACTTCATTGGTATTTGATCAAGCCTTATTGGCTGAAGGTGGACAACTAGAAGATCCTTCTGGTTTTGTTATTCGCATGAATAAGTTAATGTTGTAACAGACAAAATTATTTCTGAAAATATTAAAGGGTGATTAATTTTTTAATCGCCCTTTTTTTTACGTCGATATAACAGGCTATTCTTGGAACTAAAATTATCCTTGTTCATTTCTTTATTAGGTGATTTCTTCGGAGATTATCCATACTGATACAATACTCACCTCGTTTATTTTTACTTGGCTGAAACACCTTCAACTCTCTTTCAAAGCATATCAAATCACCTGAATAGTCCCAATCTGATACATAATATTTAGTTCCTGTAAATGCAATATGTTCCTTCTCTGGGTTTTCTTCTAATAAAATTACCATTCGCGTTGCTTTCTTCTTCTCAGCAGAAGGCATATGCTGAATTTTAGAAAATGTAAATTTAGTTAGATCAAAGTCACCGAGATATATATTCTCAACTTCAGCGTTATATATATAATAACCAGCCCAGATTATACAGATTGTTTCTAATTCATGCTCATATTCCTCAACTACATTATCTTTCTCAGCTCTTTCTTCTTTATCTTCATTACAACCTCTATCAGGTGGTATCCCTCTATCTTCCTTTAATGTTACTTTCACATCAAGAAGAATATCATCAGCAAGTACTCCTTGTGAAATACATATAATTAAAATAATAATAATTCTCATATTCTCGTAACAATTTGATAGTTGTGAATTAGTGCACATTAGATTTGTGAGAAACAGTCATTTTGTTTCTGATTTAGTGAAACCTCATTGTAACACAGTGTTTTTATAGTGAAAAATCACTTGAAAATATGAAAACTTTGATGATGGGCAGGGCCCATCTTACGCGAAAATCCAGTTTAATATAACGTTATCAGTCGGGACTAAAGTCCCAAATCCAAAGAAAAAATCTAACGGAATTGGGACTTTAGTCCCGACATATTCAAATAAAATAAATATCTCAACTTAAAGTAACTTGTTTATGAATAGCTAATTGATTTTCACCTTCAAGCCCTTCATTCCCATCATAGTAAATCGCTATTGATCTTTAATTTTGTAAGATGAACACGGCCCATCAGAATCAACCTTATTCTATATTAGAATTCAAACATGCCTAATTTCAGAAGAGTCTTTGTTGATAACCAAAGCATGTGGGCAACCACAAGGGTTGTACCGTACATTGATTTATATTTCAGTTGTAGGGTGCGGACCTATGTGTCCGCCCAATATTGGATGAGCTTTATTGTAAAACTAACTTTATTATTCACGTATTGGGATAAAACTAGGAAAAGGAGCACACACAGGTGCTCCACTAAATTAGAAAAGAGTTATTTCACAAATTCAATAGAAGCCAAAATGGTATTATTTTGTGAATTTTTGCAATATCAAAGTCGCATTGGTGCCACCAAAACCAAAGCTGTTTGACATGATTGTATTGAGTTTGATATCTTCAATTTTTTCACTGATAATTGGTGTACCAGCTTCGATATTTTCATCCAAATCATTTAAGTTGGCTGATGCGGAAATAAAATCATTTTCCATCATGAGCATGGAATAGATGGTTTCATGAACACCCGCTGCACCTAAAGAATGACCTGATAAAGATTTAGTTGACGTGATTTTTGGCATGTCGTCTTTAAAGACTTCTTTGATGGCTTCTAACTCAGTTAGGTCCCCCACAGGCGTACTGGTACCATGTGCGTTTAAGTAATCGATTTCAGAATCGGTGGTATCTAATGCCATTTGCATACAACGCACGGCACCTTCTCCTGATGGTGCGACCATATTGTAACCGTCTGATGTGGCTCCATAACCCACTATTTCAGCGATAATATTGGCGCCACGGGCTTGCGCATGTTCTAAACTTTCAACCACTACCACTCCAGCTCCACCGGCAATAACAAACCCATCACGGGTTTGATCATAGGGTCTTGAGGCTGTTTCAGGTGTGTCATTGTATTGGGTTGAAAGCGCTCCCATGCCATCAAACATCATGCTTAAAGACCAATGTTCTTCTTCTCCACCACCTGCAAATATAACATCTTGTTTGCCAAATTGAATTTGTTCCATGGCCAATCCGATACAATGTGTACTGGTGGCACAAGCTGATGACAATGAATAATTGAGTCCTTTGATCTTAAAAGGTGTGGCCAAACAAGCAGAAATACCACTGCTCATTGACTTTGTAACAACATAAGGGCCTACTTTTCTGATTCCACGTGCACGTAATTTATCAACGCTTTCAACAATGGATTCAGAAGATGAACCGCCTGCTCCAACTATTAATCCAGTACGAATATTTGAAACTTGTTCTTCAGTTAGTCCTGATTGGTCAATGGCTTCTTGCATGGCGACGTAAGCATAGGCTGAACTGGAACTCATAAAGCGTAAATCTTTTCGACCAATTTTTTCTTTTAAATTAATATCGATACTGCCGGCAATATGGCTTCTCATGCCTTGTTCTTTATAAACTTCTTGGTATTTTATGCCTGATTTGCCTTGTTGTAATGAGTCTAATACTTCGCCTTTGTCATTTCCTAAACATGAGACTATACCATAACCTGTAATTACTACTCTTTTCATATCATTGACCTCTTAAAAGTTTTCCGTTGAAGTAAACAAACCCACTCGCAGTTTTTCGGCTGAATAAATCTTTTTGCCGTCAACACTTACTGTACCATTTGCAATGGCGTATTTCAATCGGGAATCGATCATGCGCTTAACCTGAATATGATAGGTCACTGTCTTAGCAGTGGGCAGTACTTGTCCTCGAAATTTAACATCACCGACACCCAATGCTCTGCCTTTGCCTTTATAACCATTCCAAATCATATGAAAACCAAGTAATTGCCATAAGGCGTCTAATCCCAAACATCCTGGCATAACTGGATCACCCTTAAAGTGGCATGCAAAAAACCATAAATCTGGATTAATGTCTAATTCGGCAATAATTTCTCCTTTTCCAAATTCTCCACCATCTGTATTAATTTCTACAATTCTGTCAACCATTAACATTTGATCGGATGGTAATCTGGCATTGTCCATGCCAAATAATTCTCCTTGACTACATTGAATTAATTCTTGTTTACTGAAGCTACTTTGTTGTGTCATGCTATTTATATTGATTTGGGTTAAAAATAGGCATACTAAAGTACAATCAGTGGCTCTGTCAAGCATCATCAATCAATAATGAATTATAGTTTACATGTGTACGCTTAAATATTTTTATTAAAATATTATAAAATATTAAATTGCGTACAACCTATTGTCTGTCTCTTATACACATCTCCGAGCCCACG
>CAJXVJ010000176.1 GCA_913061105.1 uncultured Alcanivoracaceae bacterium
AGATTTCTGCCTGTCTCGTGGGCTCGGAGATGTGTATAAGAGACAGATATAAATCAATCGAATTTATTTCAAAGAATTCAGACAAACTCATTGGTTACTGTTAAAATCCAACCTTGCTCAAAACCTAATATGAAAATGCAAGCCAAAACAAAAAACAAACTGTCTTTGATAGCCCTAGTATTAATGTTTATTACACCAGTCATAGTTGCTGTTGTTATGAATTCTAGCTGGATCAAATATTCACCAGAATCATTCAAAAACAATGGAGATTTTATTCAACCTCCCATTAAAATTATCAACTCAGAGAGGCTTAGTTCATTTAAAGATTACTGGACTGTGGCTTATCATCATTCTGGTAATTGTTCAGATGATTGTAAGAAAATGCTAGACACGTTGTATCGGATTAGATTGACCAAAGGCCATAAAATGAAGAAAATCAAACTCTTGGTCTTGCATCCTGATAATGTAATTATTGACATTCCTTCACAGTATGATTCTATTGAAACTCACACCTATCAAAATAATGATGAATTGAGTAACACCTTAAAAACTTTATCACAAAAGTCATTGGGCAATAACCGCGGGCTCTATTTATTGGCACCTGAAGGATTTTTGATGATGTCATATAACAATGATTTCAAACCAGAAGATGTTATTGATGATTTGGGATTGTTACTGAGGGCACGTAAAAACGAAGGTTAAATAGTTAAAAATTAAGTAAGATAAAGAAATATATACTCCAATGCAGTAAAATCATAGGCCTTTATCTTTACCAATAACTATATATATAATCCAAATGAAAAATTATTCTAAACTAGCTTGGTTTGCAACTGCACTAACATTATTTGTTGTGGTGCTCGGTGCTTATGTTCGATTATCTCATGCTGGACTGGGTTGTCCAGATTGGCCAGGGTGTTACGGGTTGGCCGATTGGCCCACTGAAACAGCTGAAATTGAACAGGCCAATCAAAATTTTCCAGAAAGGGCCGTAGAACCAGAAAAAGCCTTGAAAGAAATGGTGCACCGTTATTTCGCGTCAACTCTAGGATTAATTGCTCTGACATTATTTATTTGGGCATTTATAAAACGCCGAGATATGCCCTATACTCTGCCCCTTATTATTGGAATTGTGGTGGCTTTTCAGGGTGCGTTAGGGATGTGGACTGTCACATTACAACTTAAACCAATCATTGTTATGGCGCACTTAATGGGAGGCATGTTAATTTTATCTTTGATGTCCTGGCTAGCCATGTCTTCATCTAACTCCATCAAACCCTATCGATATGGAGGTCATGTTAAACAATGGATGGTCAGTTTGGCATTGTTTTTAGTGGCCATACAAATCATGTTGGGCGGTTGGACAAGTTCAAATTATGCCGCATTATCGTGTGTTGGGTTTCCGTTGTGCAATGGCGAACTGTGGCCAAATATGAATTTTTCTGAAGGCTTTGTTATGTGGCGAGGATTGGGTGTTAATTACGAATTTGGTGTATTAGATGCTCCAAGTCGAGTGGCCATTCAAATGACACATCGGATTGGATTTGTTATCTTATCCCTCTATTTATTGTGGCTGTCTAGTCGCTTGATGAAAAACCGTGAACTGATGCCATTAGGAATAACAGTAATCGTTTTATTAATCACCCAAGTCATTTTAGGCATAGCAAATGTGACACTAAACTTGCCTCTTCCTGTGGCAGTAGCACACAATGGTGTGGCCGCATTATTGTTGTTGTCATTGGTTGCTTTACTTTACAAAACACGAAAAAAATCATGAGTCAACAGTCTTCGAAATTTCACCAATATCTTGAACTCACCAAACCTAAAGTGGTTTTACTTATTGTATTTACTGCTTTTGTTGGGATGTTATTGTCTGTTGATGAGGGCATTCCACCCTTAATGACCATGCTATATGGATTGATTGGCATAGGATTTGCTGCCTCATCTGCCGCCGCAATAAACCATTGGGCTGATCAAAAAATTGATGCCATTATGTTAAGAACACAACACCGTCCATTACCACAAGGAGATTTATCTAGCTGGAATGTGATTATATTTGCCTTTACTCTTTGCGCCATTTCAATGGCAATTCTGGTTTGGAAAATCAATGTCCTGACGGCTGTTTTGACTTTCTTTTCTTTGGTCGGTTATGCCTTTATTTACACCTTTTACCTCAAGCGTGTCACCCCGCAAAATATAGTGATTGGTGGGGCTGCTGGGGCCGCACCTCCAGTACTGGGCTGGACTGCTATAACAGGAAACTTAACCGGTGATGCTTTACTTCTGTTTGCTATTATTTATACATGGACACCGCCACATTTTTGGGCATTGGCAATTCACCGAGTTGAAGATTATGCCAAAGCTAAAATTCCCATGTTGCCAGTAACTCATGGCATTAAACACACTTTATTGCACATAATCTTATACACCATATTATTGATTATTGTCACTATCATGCCTTATTTGGTTGGCATGAGTGGTTGGGTTTACTTAATAGGTGCTTTAATTTTAGGCGCACGCTTTCTACAATTAACCCTACAAATGCGCACATCCAAAGACCCCATGCTACCATGGAAGGTATTTAAATATTCTATCTGGTATTTAATGATTTTATTTGCTTTATTATTGATTGATCATTATTTGCCTCTACACACCTTGAATCAAAAAGTATTTCATGCACCCTTGTTGTAATGATTTGTGATTGACGCCCATATACATTTAGATGACAAAAGGTTTGATAAAGACAGAGCAACGCTTATCAAAAATGCTGAGAAAAAAGGCATCAATAAATTTATCACAGCAGCAGTGTCAGTCTCTGGTTTTTCAAAACTAAAAGATATATCAGAAAAATACCCAAGTATCATTCCAAGCTACGGGCTTCATCCTTATTACATAAACCAACATAAAAAAGATGATCTTAAATATTTAAATTTATGGTTATCCAGCAATAACTCCTGTGCCCTTGGAGAGTGTGGCTTGGACTTTTTTCTAAAAGATTTAGACAAAGACAGACAGCAGTTTTTTTTTGAAGCGCAAGTTGAATTGGCAAAAACACATAATCTCCCTTTGATCTTGCATGCCAGAGGCGCTGTAGCTGCCGTGTTTCAAGGCTTAAAAAATGCCCGTTATTATAACGCTATGATTCACAGTTATAATGGCAGTATTGAACAAACCAAACAATTGTTGGATAAAGGCATAAAATTTAGTTTTGGTGGTGCCATGTGTAATCTCAATGCACATAAATTACACAAACTGGTGAAATACTGCCCAATTGATAGCATTATGTTTGAGACTGATGCGCCTGATCAAAACCTGTTTCCCAATAACAAAATAAGAAATATTCCTGCCAACTTACAGAAAATTATCGCTTATTATGCGGAATTAACAAATCAAAATATTAACCTTGTTGAATCCAATAGTGATAAAGTCACAACAAAGTTCTTTAAGCTTAACAATCTGTAGATTATAATCTCCCTTTTTAATTTAACCCAAGTTTTAATATGGGTATATCGCAATAATGACTCAAACTAAAGACAGATTTGGTGGTGTTGCTCGCCTTCACGGAAATGCTGGTTTTGAAAAACTTCAAAATGCCCATGTGTGTGTAGTTGGTGTTGGTGGTGTTGGCTCTTGGGCTGCAGAATCACTTGCACGTGCTGGGATTGGAGAAATTAGCCTGATTGATGCTGATGATATTTGTGTAACCAATACTAATCGGCAAATTCATGCCTTAACAGAAACAGTTGGACATGAAAAAGTTAGTGCCATGGCAAGGCGAATCAAAAGCATTAACCCCGATTGTAAAATCAACCAAGAAACCACTTTCTTTCTTGAGTCAACTGCAGAAAAGTTACTGGCTCCAAATTATGATTTTGTCATTGATGCCATTGATAGTATTAAACACAAAAGCTTACTCATTGCCTTATGCAAACAAAAAGACATTAATTTAATCACCATTGGTGGTGCTGGTGGAAAGGTCAATATAGCTGATATTCAAGTCTCTGACTTAGGCCGCAGCTATGATGATATGTTGTTATGCAAATTACGCAAAGAATTGCGTAAAAAATATGGTTTCCCTCGATTTAAGAATAAAAAATTTCATGTGCAATGTGTTTTTTCACCAGAGATGCCTAAACTTCCATGGTGTGATGTTGATGATAAAGACCAACAAACAAGTCTAAAACTTGACTGTAATAATGGTTTTGGCACTGATATGACTGTCGTGAGTATATTTGGAATTACAGCCGCACATTACGTTATATCACAAATCGTTAAATAAACTTTTAGAGCCAATCCCATACAACAATATTCCAATTATCTTTTTGATGTTGATAATTTTTGATATTTCTGAACCCAACTTTTTCATGTGCTCTACATGAACGAATATTGTGTTCTGCAATTTCAGTCACAACATAATCGTATTTTGATGACATACATGTTTTCATGTGTTGATAAAGACCATAAAAAACCCCTTTAGACCTAAAATTTTTATCGATACAGACCTGACCCATCACAAAATATTCTGCATTATTAAGCAAATCACCATCAACTTCTAATTGAATGATTTGTTCAAACAGGGGCGATAATACTGGAATATCCTGAGCAAAATCTTTTAACATAACCAATGCATATCCAATGACTTTTCCTGAGGATTTTGCAATAACATGTGGGAAAGGGTGGTTCATTCTGGATAACACTTCAAGTGTGTGTTTAACAGTAACAAATCCTTGTTCTTTTAATTCTTGATCAGTAATATTTTCTGCCAAATTCATGGCTTGTAAATTGAGAATTTGTTGTAAATCTTCAGTTGAGTCTGCCGTACAATATTTAATCATTTTCCAATTTTTTTCTTTAAAGTTGCCAAATAAACACCAATTAACACCATTGATAATCCAACAAAATCAATTAAACCCATTGGTCGATCAAAAAACAAAATATCCCATAACATGGATAATGCGGGTTGTAGCAATAACACAACACCAACAATCGATGCTGGCAAGTTTGGCATGGATTGAGTAATTAATACCCAACCAATGACTTGACAAAAAATACCTAGTATTAATAAAGACAACAAAGATTGAACGGTGCTCAGGGTAATATTCTGACCAATATAAATAAGATGAACGTACAATATTAACGAGCACAAAATTGACATAATGCCTAAATTAGCAAAGGCTTTCAAAGTGTGCTTGCTGGATTGAACATGTCGCAAAGACAACATAAAACCTGTATATGAAAGCGCTGTTAATATCCCATAAATTACGCCAGTTCTATATTCGCTACTTAATTCTGACCAATTGATACCAACTAATATAAATAAACCAGCAATGGTCACTAACAAACCAATGATAAAAGCCATACCAATTTTTTCTTTAAAAAACAGATAACCTGCTAATGCCATAAAAAATACTTGGAAATTGCCTAATACTGTAGCAAGACCTGGCCCAATATAGAAAATACTTCTGTGCCAAAAATACAAATCAAAAGCGAAAAATACTGCTGATAGAAATAACCAGAAAAAGTTTTTCCATCCCTGCCATAGTTTGTATTTGTTAATCACACAAATAAGTAACAATAATAGACCACCAATAAACATACGATAAAATCCAGAAACGCTGGGGGCAACGTCGGCTGTTTTAACCCAAACTGATGATGTACTGATAATCACTGCAGCAATCAGAATTTTGATGACGTTTATCGAATAACTTGTCATAAAAATTATCTTCTTACCTTTTTTCAGGAGATATGTGTTTTAATGAGTCGCTAAATTGCTGAATTTGATTGTGAGAATAAGGTGAATGAATCCTTTTTGTCGAGGCTTTTTGGTTTGCTAAAGAAACATTTTTACGGTAGGCTGTTTTCGGCCTGATTGGACGAGATACAAATCCTCCGCCACAATTTGGACAGACATTATTTAAGACTTCATCAACACATCTTCTGCAAAAAGTACATTCATAAGTACAAATACAAGCATCAGTTGCTTCAGGCAATAAGTCTTTATCACATAACTCACAATTTGGGCGTATTTCTAACATTTTGTCAGTATAATGATTCAAACAGAAAATACCTAGTACAATCAACTGTTAAGAAAAATAATTGACCTATTTTTTAATACTGACCAAATATTTAAATTGCCCTACAATGAATTATCTGTTTTCTGAAGGTATGCCTTTAATCATCTGACAAAAATTTGACATTTCACCTTTACTGTATTTACTGAATATTCTTTTGTTTGATGCTGGTTGGTGTTTTAATGAGGTGTTATCTCTATAAGTACTTTTGGGTCGAATAGGTCTTAGTACAAAACCACCACCACAATTGGGACAAACATTTTCCAATACTGTATCGACACAGTTTTCACAGAATGTACATTCGTATGAACAGATACAAGCATCCTTAGCATTTGCAGGTAAGTCTTTATCACACAATTCACAATTGGGGCGGATTTCTAACATGATATATTCCAGCGAATAATTTCAATCAAAACTTGAATATACCAGGAGACTGTCCGAGAATAGAATTTAATCAAAGGAAAACAGCGTTTCTATATACAGACAATCTCATGGTATTATTAGAGAACCTTACATTACTCTCTAACTGAGAGCTTTGCATAATCATGCGAAGAAAGAAAAAATAGAAAAAATTTGTCAAATTGAGTGAAAATTTGCATGTAATAGCTTGCTATTGCCAATAATTTTGACGATATGTTGATAAATTTAATCATTTTTTACTCTTCGCACTAGTTATGCAAAGCTCTCCATTAATACATTAAACTAATAATTGATTAATAATAGAGAACTGCGTCACGTTTTTGGGGCATTATTATGATTGAAAAAATATTTAAACTAAAACAACACAATACAAACATAAAAACTGAAATAATTGCAGGCATAAGTACATTTTTGGCCATGGCATACATTATTGTAGTCAACCCTCAAATTCTGTCACAAACGGGCATGGACTATGGCGCCGTTTTTGTTGCCACTTGCTTGGCTGCAGCAGCGGGTTCTTTAATCATGGGATTATTGGCCAATTACCCTATCGCATTGGCACCAGGAATGGGGTTGAATGCTTTTTTTACTTTTGGTGTTGTCATGGGCATGGGCCATAGTTGGCAAATTGCATTAGGCTGTATTTTTTGGTCAGGTATTCTATTTGTATTACTTAGCGTTTTTAAAACTAGAAAATGGATTATTAATAGTATCCCACAATCACTCAAATATGCCATCTCAGTTGGGATCGGTATGTTTCTAGCCATGATTGCACTACAAAATTCTGGTATTATTGTAACCAATCAAGCTACGATTGTTGGCTTGGGTGACATCGGTTCAGCAGAATCATTATTGGCAATATTCGGCTTTTTTATTATTGCGGCATTATCAATACGCAAAGTATCTGGTGCCATTATTATTGGCATACTTGTTGTTTCCATTGTAGCGTTTTTATTGGGTTTAATTGAATACCAAGGATTGATTGCTGCACCTCCTTCGATAATGCCTACATTTGCCCAATTAGAATTATCTGCAGCATTAGATCTGGCATTATTACCTGTCATCTTTGCCTTTTTATTTGTTGATTTGTTTGACACCTCGGGCACTTTAATTGCGGTGGCTGATAAAGGAAAATTATTAGATGAAAATGGGCAACTACCAAGGGTCGAAAAAGCCTTATTAGCCGATTCTGGTGCCACAGTTGTTGGTTCAGTATTAGGCACATCATCAACCACCAGTTATATAGAAAGTGCAGCTGGTGTGGTTTCAGGAGGAAGAACAGGATTAACGGCAGTCACTACAGCTGTATTATTTCTGTCTCTTATACACATCTGACGCTGCCGACGATCTACTCTGTGT
>CAJXVJ010000177.1 GCA_913061105.1 uncultured Alcanivoracaceae bacterium
GCTTTGTGGTGGATTTTCTCAACGCTAAGTATTGCATGAACGTTGATAACCTGATCGAAATGACGTTTAATTCTTGCGAATTTGTTATTGAAATAATCTCTCATTGAAGATGTGACGTCTAGTTGGTGACCAGTGATATCTATTTGCATAGTAATTTCCTCGTTTGATATTAAAGTAATGATTGGGGCAATTAATTAAATCAACGATTTCTGTAGAAATGGTTTTTAAATGCCCGCCGAGATTGAAGTCAGGTTTAATATTATTTATACCTGCCTCTAAAAGAAAATTTTGGTATGAATTATGAAAATTCAAGTGATTTGTATCCAAACTCTTTTGTTAGTATTGATGTATTAACAATACACAATTTTTACTTTAATTGCAACCATTATTAACCCTGTGGAATAATACCGTAAATTCAGTCAAAGCCTATTTGTTTGTAGCAAGGTATCAAGATAAAGGTTTAGTCGCTCTATATCAAATACTGATAACGCAGTCTATAAGCGAATAGGCTTTGACCTGCCATAATTAAATCAATCACGGACTTCAAGAAATCCTGAATTACGGTATTATGCCGTAGGGTTATTATTACATGCGAAAGTTTTTTCCTAAATAAACATTTCTTACTTCTTTATTGCTGATTATTTGTTCTGGTGTGCCTTCTGCAATCATGCCCCCATCATTCAATATATAAGCCCGATCACATATACCCAATGTTTCTCTAACATTATGGTCTGTAACCAACACACCTAAACCTCTATTCTTAAGGTGTGTCACGATTTTCTGAATATCGATAACTGATATGGGGTCTACCCCTGCAAATGGTTCATCTAACAAAATATATTTCAAATCCAACGCCAAAGCTCTGGCAATTTCAACACGACGTCTTTCACCACCGGACAAACTGACTCCCAATTGATCATGGACATGGTCAACATTTAACTCTTCCATCAAAGCATCAACCTGAGCATTCCTTTGTTGTTTATTTAGGTCTTTTCTCAATTCTAGTATTGCCAAAATATTTTGCCTTACTGTTAAATTCCTAAATATTGAAGCTTCTTGAGGCAAATAACCCAAGCCCAGATCAGCACGCAGATGTATGCCCAATTGAGAAGCATCGATGTCATCAATAAGAATTTCGCCAGAGTCCGCAGTAACTAACCCTACAATCATATAAAAACAAGTGGTTTTTCCCGCACCATTTGGACCAAGTAAGCCCACCACTTCTCCACGATTAACAGTCATAGAAACATCTTTGATTATGCTACGTTTTTTATAAGATTTTTCTAATTTATTGACAACTATCATGGTTAAGTTATGCCTTTATTTTGATTTAGGTTTGATAATGAGTTTAACACGCTGATTATCAGATTTTTCACCTTTTATTTCCTTAGTTTTTAAATTCATGGTGATTTTTTCGCCACTCATTTCACCTTGTATTTTACTTTTAATTAAAACACTGCCAGACATATACAACATGTCTTCTGCAACTCTGTAGTCTATTTCATTGGCTACAATATCTATTTTACCAAATTCAACATCAACAATTTGTTCCATGGTAACTGGTTTTCCAGTTAATAAAACTTTTGATACTCCTTCTGAGTCATTAAATACAATTGCATCATCAGAATTGATTTTTAATGTGCCTTGATTTATTGAAACATTTCCCCAATATTTAATCTGAGTTAAGCCTCCTTCAATTGCTGGAGAATTCTTAAAGTTATCACCTTCTAATGAAAATTCAGCTTCTTTATCAGAATCTAATGCCAATATTCCTGTGCTAAATGTCATCAATGTAATAATTACAAGATAATTTGATGATTTAATTTTTTGCTTTATAGCTTGCTTTAACATTATTATTAACCTCTAAAATTTCATTTTGTAAGTCAAACTTTGCTATTTGACCCGTCATTTTGTATTTTTTTTGCTGCATTAAAATGCCATCTGATGTTATGGCCATTTTTGTATTTAAGTCTACTGATAAATTTTTTGCGCTAAACATCATTTGTGAATTTTCATCTACAGTTTTGGCAATGAGATTATCATATAAACCAACTTGTTGCGCATCAGGATTATACTCAGCCTTATCAGACTTAAAGGTCCAATGTTGTTTTCCTTTCTCATACGTCCAAAATAAAGGGTGTGTTATATGAACAATAGGACTATCTGTATACCTGATAAGTTCAGGTGATTTAAACAATGCAGTCATCATACCACTGTCATCAGTGATTTTTAATTCTAAATTTTTTACTGAATAACCTTTTGTGAATGGTTTTGTTACTTCTTTTATTTCATGGTTAAAATAATAATTCCAAATGCCATAGGTTAACAATGCCAGTATGCCGAAAATAATAAGTTGTTGGGCTTGTTTACTTATATTCATTGGTGAGATTTAAGAATATCTACCATTTTATTTTGAGAATTTAACAACAGATCACACACTTCCCTTCCTGCTCCATATCCTCCTTTGTTTTGTGTAATCCATTTGGCAACAGATTTTGCACAATCATGTGCATCAGCAACTGCAATAGGTAATATGCATTGTTTCATAATAGCCAAATCAATCGCATCATCCCCTACATAAGCCACTTGTGAATGGTCTAAATTCAAAGCATTAAGTAAATTATGGTAAGTTTCTAATTTATTCATACGACCTTGATAGACATGGTTGATTTTCAATGCTTTCATGCGTTCGGCAACAATAGGCGAATTTCTACCGGTAATGATTGCGACTGTTATGTCAGTTTGTGTTAGCCAGGTTAACCCTAATCCATCTTTTACATTAAATTTTTTGATTTCCCTGCCATCATCTGTAAATAATATCCCTCCATCAGTCAGGACACCATCTACGTCAAATATGGCCAATTTAATGCCTTTTGCGACTTTTATTAGTTCTTCTTCTGAATACATCAAACTACTCCCGCTTTTAATAAATCATGAATATTTAGTGCACCTACTAAATGGTTATCTTCATCAACAACCAATAGACCATGTACATTATACTGTTCCATAAGCTGTGCTGCAGAGACTGCCAATTTATTGGACTGAATGGTAACTGGATTCAATGTAGCTACTTTTTCTATCACTGTTTTTTTTAAATCGATATTGGCATCAAAAGCCCGACGTAAATCACCGTCGGTAAAAATGCCTTTAACATAATTATCTTCATCGGTAATGGCAGTCATTCCCAATCTTTTTTGGGTAATTTCAATTAGGGTTTGTTCAATATTTGTGCCCATTTTAACATTGGGTATATCAGATCCAGTTCGCATCAGATCTTCTATATGCAATAACAATCTTTTACCCAAGGAACCTGCTGGATGTGATCGTGCAAAATCTTCTTCAGTAAAACCACGCAATTTTAGTAATGTTACCGCTAATGCATCGCCTAATACCAAGGTAGTTGTGGTACTTGTAGTCGGCGCTAACCCCAATGGACAGGCTTCTTCACCAACAGCAATAGATAGGTGAACATCAGCAATTTTTGCCATCGATGATTTTGCATTTCCTGTAATGGCAATGGTTTTGATGCCCATTCGTTTGATAATAGGAATGATATTTAAAACTTCTTCTGTCTCACCTGAATTTGATACACAAATTGTCACATCATTATTTGTAATCATACCCAGATCACCATGACTGGCTTCTCCAGGATGCACCGAAAATGCGGGAGTGCCTGTTGATGCCAATGTGGCTGAGATTTTATTGCCTATGTGACCAGATTTTCCCATGCCAATAACAATAACATGACCTTTACATGCCATAATTAAATCAATGGCATGAATAAATTCATCGCCAATTTGCTCTTGAAGTTTGTCGAGTGCATTTTTTTCCACTCCCACAACTTGTTTAGCTAGGTTTAAGATTTCTGAATGTGAAGCTTTCATTTAGTTACTTTTCCTCATATAAATAACCATATCATATACACAAAATAACTAATAACTAACAACAAACCCACAATTCGAGGTATGGGCTTTTTGCGAACAACATAAACCAATGAAAAAATTAATAATGCCAGGGTTAAATCTAGCATGAATAAATAATCTGTTGAGATAAAATCTTTTGGTATCTCATAAGATTTAATTGAAGCACTAATGCCCAATACGCCCAATAAGTTAAACATATTTGATCCAACTATGTTACCCAAGGCCAAGTCATGTTCTTTCTTTTTCATACAAGCTATTGTTGCTGATAATTCCGGCAAAGACGTTCCTAATGCAACGATTGTTAATCCTATGATGACATCTGACATGCCCATCATTTTTGCAATGGTAGTGGCTCCATGGACCATGATATGAGAGGCAACAGGCAACATAATCATGCCAAACAACAACCACATCCATGCGGCTTTCTTAGAGATATCATGATTCATTTCTGCTTCAATTTCATCTTTCAGTATGTCATTTTTAGATTGTTTTAATCCAACCCATGCCATCCATAGTGTTAATGAAAACATAGAAGCTATTAATACGGCACCATCCAATTGTGATTGCACCCCATCCCACATTAATAACAATACAAATAAAGTGATCAAGAGCAGTATGGGCAATTCTCTTTTAACAGTATTTGAACTAATCAGTAATGGAGACACCATTATGCCCACACCTAAAACCAACCCAATGTTGGTAATATTTGATCCAACAGCATTACCTAATGCCAATCCTGGATTGCCTTTCATCGCAGCAATGGCACTGACTACCATTTCCGGGGCAGATGTACCAAATCCAATGATTATTAGGCCGACAACCATCGTCGATACACCCAAGTAACTGGCTGTTGCAGCAGCTCCCAGTACAAATTTATCAGCTGAATAAACCAACAATGCCAAACCCACTATTAAATAAGCAACTGCTTCAAACATTAAAACACACCATAAAAACTCAATTATAACTATTCCAACCTGTTATTATAAAATATAATGGGTTCACTTTTAAACAAGAATCAGTAGAAAAATCAAATGCAACCAAAATCTATAGAAGAATTGATTAAGAATCACATCAATTGTCAACTTGCTCAAGTTGAAAGTGATGATTTAACACATTTTACGGCAATCATAGTCTCAGATGATTTTATTGGTCAGTCAAAATTAAATCGACACCGTCTGGTTTATGCCGCATTGGGAGATCACATGAAAAGTGACATTCATGCATTTAGCTTTCAATCCTACACTAATGAAGAATATCAGAATTTAAAATAATGGAAAAAATAGTAATTAAAGGTGGAAAAGCCTTAAGTGGTGAAATCAGAGCCTCAGGTGCAAAAAATGCTGTATTACCAATAATCGCAGCCAGTATTGTTGGTACAGGAACATCAATGATTAGAAATGTGCCTCATTTAGACGATGTCACAACCATGAATGAGCTTTTGATTCAAATGGGTGTGCAATTGACTGTTGATGAAACCACAAATGTTGAAATCTGCGCTGATCATATTAACAACCCTCGCGCTCCTTATGAAACAGTAAAAACCATGCGCGCATCAATTCTTGCCTTGGGACCGTTGTTAACTAAATATGGCAAGGCCGAAGTTTCTTTGCCTGGCGGTTGTGCCATTGGTGCCAGACCTGTAGATATTCATCTAAAAGGACTTGAAGCAATGGGTGCAAAAATAAAAGTTGAAAATGGTTATATCATTGCAAAAGCTGATAGGCTAAAAGGCTGTCAATTCTATATGGACAAAGTCACTGTTACTGGTACAGAAAACCTGCTTATTGCTGCTACTTTGGCAAAAGGCACTACTGTGTTAGAAAATTGTGCAACAGAACCAGAAGTGGTAGATTTGGCCAATTATTTGAGTAAGATGGGTGCAAAAATAGAAGGCATTGGCTCATCCATTATAAAGATTGAAGGGGTCGAAGTGTTACACGGCTGTGAACACCATATCATTCCCGATAGAATAGAAGTCGGTACATTTTTAGTGGCTGCTGCTGCAACTGGTGGTTCTATCACCATTAATAACAGTAAACCTGAAGATTTAGAATCAGTGATAATAAAACTGAGAGAAGCAGGGGCTGAAATTAATACAACTGAAGATACGATTAGTTTAAATATGCACGGCAAAAGGCCAAAACCAGTTAACATCAATACTGCACCACACCCAGCCTTTCCAACTGACATGCAAGCCCAGTTTTGCACATTAAATGCCATTGCTAATGGTTATTCAATAGTGACAGAAAATTTATTCGAAAACAGGTTCATGCACATTAACGAATTAATTCGTATGGGCGCTGACATTACAGTAGCAGGCAATCAAGCCATTATCAATGGCGTCAAACATCTCAATGGTGCACCGACAACTGCTACAGATTTACGTGCATCGGCTAGTTTAGTTATTGCTGGATTAGTGGCTGAAGGTGAAACCGAAATATTTGACATACATTATATTGATAGAGGCTATGAAGTCATCGAAGAAAAACTCAATCAATTGGGAGCCATTATTAAAAGAGTATCGTTTACCTGATTTCCCATAACACTTCTAGGATTTCAAGCAGTAAATGACAATGGCCCTATTATTAGGGCCTTTGTCATTCTATGTTCATTAAAATCATGACTTATGGACTAGTGTGTTATATTTCATATTTTAGTACAATTCTAAACCAAGTGAAACTGTAGACAATTTCAGTTGTCAGTTAATACAGACCTATCATTCAAAACAGAGTTTAAACACTCTCCTAAGTTCATATAGAGGACAAATAAATGTTAAACAAGTTAAAGAAAACCACATTGATTTGCTCGTTGGTGATGGCAACATCAATGACAATGGCAAGTTTACCCAGTGGTGTTCAAAAAATCACATCAGTTGAAGGCATAACTGAATACAAACTAGACAACGGATTACAAGTCTTAATGTTTCCTGATCCATCTCAAGAAACCATTACAGTAAACATCACTTATCATGTCGGATCAAAACATGAAAATTATGGTGAAACGGGCATGGCACATTTGTTGGAACATTTGGTCTTTAAAGGCACACCTAATCATCCTGACATCCCAAAAGAATTGACAGATCATGGTGCTGAGCCAAATGGTACAACGTGGACAGATAGAACCAATTACTTTGAAACTTTTGCCGCAACTGATGAACACCTCAATTGGGCTTTGGATTTAGAATCTGACAGAATGATTAATTCATTCATTGCTAAAAAGGATTTAGACAGTGAAATGACAGTGGTCAGAAACGAACTTGAGAATGGCGCTAACAACCCAATCGGTGTTTTAATTGAACGCATGACATCTGTTAGTTATGATTGGCATAATTATGGCAAATCTACCATTGGTTCACGTTCAGATTTAGAAAATGTTGACATCCAAAATTTAAAAGATTTTTATAAAAAATATTACCAGCCTGATAATGCAACTTTAGTTGTAGCAGGAAAAATCGATGAAGCCAAAGTGTTAGAATTGGTCAATAATTATTTTGGAAAAATAGAAAAACCTAACCGTAAGATCCAGCCTTTATATACTGCTGAACCGATTAAAGATGGTGAGAGACAAGTGACAGTTAGACGTCCTGGAGATGTTCAAGTGGTTGCTGCTATGTATCACATTCCATCTGGCGCACATGCCGATTATCCAGCTGTTGAAATACTTACTCAAATTTTGGCTGATCCAAAATCGGGCAGATTACAAAAAAGCGTGGTTAAGAAAAAACTCGCTGCCAATACTTTTGGATTTCCTTTTCAATGGGGAGAACCAGGCATTGTGACTTTTATGGGTCAAGTTTCTAAAGAAAAAGACATTAACATAACAAAAGATGCCTTATTGGCCACTTTAGAAGATGTTAAAAGCTGTCTCTTATACACATCTCCGAGCCCACGAGACAGGCAGAAATCTC